>NZ_RZRO01000092.1:0-26255 GCF_003997975.1 Mesorhizobium sp. M7A.F.Ca.US.005.03.1.1 | reverse complement strand
TGCCGAAGATGACGGGCCTGCAGCTATCGAATACGATCAAAGGCCAGTGGCCGAACGTACCCGTCATTATAGCAACGGGCTACGCCGAACTCCCGGGGACTCGCGACATCAAAATTCTCAGCAAGCCATTCACGGAAAAGGAGCTAGCGAGCGCGATAACATCTGTTCGCTTTATTTGGGCCCCGGCCCGGCCAATGTTCCGTCGAGCCAAACGAAATACCGTCGCTCACGGTTGCTTGACTCCGGCCTGACTGCAACAATATCCCGACTGTGGCGCTCTGGCCTTGCACGATCGCCATCGCGGCGGGTTGATCCATTTACCTGGGGTCTACCGCCAGCCGCGCAACCTTGCATAATTCGGGCAAACTCACTTCCAACTGCAGAGTTACACTATGATGCCAATCTACATCGGGTACGACCCACGCGAAGCCCGAGTCCTCGAGGTGGCGCGATGGAGCGCCTTCCGCCGGACAAGCACGCCGTTGCAGATCCACCCACTGGTGCTCAAAGACCTTGAAGCCCAAGGAATCATGAAGCGACCGATGGAGGTACGTGACGGTAGGCTCTGGTGCCCGATCTCCGAGGCACCGATGGCGACCGAGTTTGCCATATCGCGCTTTGCCGTTCCGTTTATGCGGCAAGGCGGCTGGGCCATGTTCTGCGATTGTGACGTTCTTTTTCTGCAGGATCCCGTCAAGCTGCTCGACCTGGTCGATCCTTCCTACGCGATCATGGCGGTTAAGCACAGGCAACGCGAGTCTGAAGCCGTCAAGATGGACGGACAAACGCAGACGTTCTATCGGCGCAAGAACTGGTCGTCGGTCGTTTTGTGGAATCTAGACCATCCCGCCAACAAACGACTGACGAACGAAATGCTTAATACGTGGCCCGGACGTGACCTCCACGCCTTCAAATGGCTCGAGGATCATGAGATCGGGGAGTTGCCTCTGGCATGGAACTACCTCGTAGGGGCGTCGGCTTCCGAACTCGACCCCGCCGAGGTGTCGCTGGCGCACTACACGCTCGGCGGTCCCTGGTTTGCCGGTTGGTCGGGCGCCACACAATGGGACGAATTGTGGAGCCGAGAAGAAAGCATTCTGCGTGCGTTTGAGGAAAATGCGGTTCAGATCCCCGCATGAAACCTCCGCTTTCGGATCTCTTGCCCGTGCTCTCAAAGCCCATCCTCCGCTTGCCCAGGCTCACGGGTCCCGCCTTGGTCATGGGATCGGCGCCGAATTTTCGCCTCCCGTACGGACATGATGCCGGTTGGGCGCTTATAACCGTCAACGCTTCCCAGATTTTGGCGGAAACCTTTGGCCTCGCCGCTCCTGATATGGCGCTGATGCGTCGCGGCATTCTGGTTGGCCAAGGTGAGCAGGACTTCTACAAGCGTGACTTGCTAAAAGGGCGGCAGGCAAAGCATCTGATCGTCCCGATCTGGCCTGACGTGGAGGACAAGCTGAAAGCCGGCTGTCGCACCTTCGATTATCGTTACGAGACCTTGCAGGCGCTTACCAGGTGGCAGCTTGCCAACATCGTCTGGCGGCTTAGCGGCAAATTTCACGTATCCCGCGGCTGGCACCGGAACATCTCCACGGGGGCTTTCGCTGTCATGCTTGCGCGTTTCGCCGGCTTCGCTCCGGTTGTAGTCAGCGGGTTTTCCCTGTCTCAGGCCGGGCATGGATACGATAGCCGAAACGCCTTCCGATATCATGCCGACGAAGATGCGGATTTGCTTCGGCGGGTGGCGAGAAGAGGCGAGCCCATCTACGCGGAAGATAGAGACTTCGCCAGAGAAAGCGGATTGCCGCTTTGGCAGGGACAGACGCCATGACCACGCCATCCGCAGACCGACAGGCCCCGGTTCCGCTCCTCCCAGGCAGCGAGCGCTGCGTGGGATTGCCTTTTTGTTTGTGGAACAAACGAGAGGTGCATGGGTCGGAGGTTCCAAGGCTGCCGATCCATCGATCACCACAAGCGGCACATGAGCTCTCTTGGACGTTTGTGCGCGCCCAATGACCAACATCCTGCCCCATCGTTTTGACGTGCTGAATATCTCGATGGCTGATCGGCTGGCTGTCAAATCCATTCTGGTTATCCAGGCGAAGTACATCGGGGACGTCATTCTGACCTCTGCGCTTATGCGAAATCTGCGCGTCGCCTACCCACACGCCATCATGGCCATGCTTTGCGCTCCTGGCCTGCGAGACTTGGTGGTCAGCCAGGGTATCGCAGACATAGCCATCGGATTCGACCCTCGAGGTGGTGGTAGAAGCCTAACCAGGCGCTTGAAGGAATATTCAAGCTTGGTCGCTGAGCTCCGCCGCCGAAAATTCGATCTCACCATCGATCTGACCGACTCGAAGACATCGAGGATGCTACACAAGCTGATCGGCGCCCCAATGCGCGTCGGATACGATCCCCCCGAAGTGCCTCTAAAATCTTGGGAAAGTCAGCCTGCCAATATATTTGCTGAAACCTTCGGCCAGGGAGGCGCGCATTACCTGTACCGATATCTTTCGCCGCTGAGAGCGCTCGGGATAACGTCGAGTGAAGTGACACCGAGGCTTGAGCCCACATCCATCGGACGAGGCGCTTCGACCCAGATTCTGGCTCAGAGCAATCTGAATGCAAAAGCTTTCGTCGCGGTGCACGCCGGAGCAAGGTTCGAAGGGCGGTGCTGGCAACCTGAACGGTTCGCCGCAGTGATCGATGAAGTTTATGAAACGACGGGCCTGCGGTCACTGCTGATTGGCGGACCTGACGAGAGCGCAATCGCGCAACGTATCCTGAATGTGGCGGTCTCCCCGTTGGCAAGCGTTGTTGGCAAAGCCTCGCTTGAGACACTAACAGCATTGCTTGCGGACGCGTTTATCTTCCTGGGAAACGAGAGCGGCCCAATGCACTTGGCCGCATCGGTCGGAACTCCAGTTGTGGGCCTCTACGGGCTCACTCCCCCAGATGTCTGGGGCCCAGTTGGCGTGCCTTACCGCACGGTTGAGCCGCCATTGCCTTGCCAGTGTGTTGCTCCCCATTTGTGCAAACCCAACAACCCGGGCGGCGTCTACTGCGTGCACCGATTGCCCGTTGCCAAGGTCGCTCAAGCAACACATGAGTTGATAGAGGCGGTGAGACAACAGGGGAATGCATCCGTCAATTCACCTTCTCCCGGCGGCGACGCGCTGATCCTCCCATCGGCTCAGGATCGGAGCCGGTTGCAGTAATGACCTCGGCATGGGCTTGGCAAGATCGTCCTGCAACGCTCTCATCGGCTCGCGCTTTTGCATGCGCCGCGGCTCGCCCGGGAGGCGCGACGAGACGGGGCCGCCAAGGCGGCTTAATCAGAGTCAACGGGCCGCCCGTCGACTACTCCAAGGTTGACATGGAAGGCCCGTCGATTTAAGTTCGCGTTAGTGGCCACTAACGCGAACTACTGGACTGCGCTCGGAGATTCGACGAGACGAACGATCTTCGAACTGTTGCTCGAACAGCCTTGTTCGGTCAGCGGACTTGCTCGTGCGCTGCCTGTAACCAGACCAGCGGTCTCTCAGCACCTGAAGGTACTCAAGGAGGCCGGGCTTGTTGCCGACACGCGCTCGGGCAAGGAAAGCATATATCGTATCGATCCCGGCGGCCTGGCAAGTCTGCGCGCGGAAGTCGATCAGTTCTGGAGCAAGACCCTGGCGGGCTACAAACTAGTCGTCGAGCCTCCAAAGAAGGACCAGGTATGAGCAAGCATCCTGCTACCGAGCCTGTAAGGCACTCCGTCGTCGTCGAGGCATCTATGGCGCGTGCCTTCAAGGTCTTCACCGAGGATTTCGGCAGGTTCAAACCTCGCGAGCACAATCTTCTCGCAGTGCCCATTGCTGAGACGATCTTTGAAGCCTGGGTTGGGGGGCACGTTTACGATCGCGGCGTCGACGGCAGCGAGTGTCGCTGGGCTCGTGTATTGACTTACGATCCGCCGAGCCGGCTGGTTCTGAGTTGGGATATCAACCCGCGGTGGCAGATTGAGTCCGACCTGAACAAGACCAGCGAATGGGAAGTCCGGTTCACGGCGGAGACGGAGAACCGGACCAGGGTTGAGATCGAGCACAGGAATTTCGAGTGCCACGGCGAAGGCTGGGAGAGCGTGCGCGGTGGGGTCGATAGCGATCAAGGCTGGCCGCTGTACCTGCAGCGGTTCCACGATCTTTTCACCGGTCGGGCGCCCTGACGCCGTGCCGCGATTTGAGAACGTCGCTCGCAAGCACAGTTTGAGTCCATTGCGGTTCCGGTGAGCGGAGACAACATGGAAGCCTATTGGTTAAGCATTCTCGGTCGCGTTGGCAATCTACTCGGGTTCGTCCAAAGGATTTGCGGGAGGGCTGGCGGGACCGGTAATCCCTGCAGACGACGACAACCGGCTCTACCTCCGAGGGCGCCCTTCCGACAGATGGCGACCTCCCGAACGAACTGACCGTCAAATATTACGGTCAGCGCGGTAGCGCCGGCCTGATCATCTCCGAAGTCAACGACGTGGATCACGTCCAGCCACGGCTACGCGCGGATTCCCGGGATTCACTCCGAAGCCCAAAAGCAGGCCTGGCGCCCGGTGACCGAAGAGGTTCATCGTCAGGGCGGCACCATCTTCATGCAGCTGTGGCATGTCGGCCGACTGGCGCATTCCTCGCTTCTGCCGAACGGCCAGGCGCCAGTGGGTGTGACCGCGGAACAGGCCGTCGGCTCAGAGGTATTCGCCCATGGCCCGGACGGCCGGTTGCGCTTCATGGCGGCAGAGATGCCGAGGCCGCTCAGCACCGAGGAAGTGACGGCCATGGTGGGAACCTTCGCCAAAGCCGCCGCCAATGCCCGGGAGGTCGGGTTTGACGGAATCGAGATCCATGCCGCCAATGGCTATCTGATCGAGCAGTTCATGAACTCGGTGCTCAACACCCGCACAGACTGCTATGGCGGCGGCAGCATGGAAGATCGTACGCGCTTCCTGATGGAAGTCGTCGACGCGGTCGTGGCGGAATTCGGCCCGGGACGCGTGGGGGTTCGCCTTTCACCGTTCGGCAAGTATGGTTCGATGCCCGCTGATCCGCTCGTCGAGGAGACGTTCCTGTACATCGTCGAGCAGCTCGGGCGCCGCGGCGTGGCCTATGTCCATCTGCTCTATGAGCTGCTGCCCGACGGCAACATGGAATCGGTCACGTTCGAGGCGCGCCATCTCGACCATGACATGCTCGCCAAGGCGCGAGCGTTGTTCCCCGGCGCGTTCATATGGTGCGGCGGCTTCAATGACGTCGAGCATGCCCAGGCCGCGCCAGCTGGCCATTGGCTGTGGCGGACCGGTCCGTCTATTACACCCGCAACGGTGAAGTGGGGTACACGGACTTCCCCGCCTATTCGAACGACGGCGCAGCAAGCAGGGCCGCCTGACACGGCGATAGGCCGAGCAGGAGTCAGGCTCAGCGCCACATTTCTCGTCACCGGCGCCAGTTCCAAAAAGGTGGAGGCTCACGCCAACGCCGTGGCGCTTCACTTCATGTACTACAATTTTGGCCGTATCCATGCGACCTTGCGGCTGACCCCGGCAATGGCC
Source organism: Mesorhizobium sp. M7A.F.Ca.US.005.03.1.1 (assembly GCF_003997975.1). Lineage (NCBI taxonomy): Bacteria > Pseudomonadati > Pseudomonadota > Alphaproteobacteria > Hyphomicrobiales > Phyllobacteriaceae > Mesorhizobium > Mesorhizobium sp. M7A.F.Ca.US.005.03.1.1. Next base: position 20,668 of record NZ_RZRO01000092.1, on the reverse strand, counting down.
GCTGGCGTGACTGGCAAACTTTGGGAGTTTGGCGATATCGTGGCCCTGATCGAAGCGAAGGAATCCGAGAAGCCGGCGGTGCGCGGCTCCTGTAAGAAGCGCGCGTTCGCCTGACAGACCCCACCGAAGGGTTGCCCACTGCCGATTGATGTTGGTATCAAGACAGACCGATGAACCAGGGTCTTTACTATGGACGAATACGATAATCAGAAGGGCGCGAAGCCAGAGGATGTGCGCGCCGCCTTAAAAGGCTGGGCGTTTTTTGCGGCTGCAACGCTTGCAATCTTCGGCGTGGCCTACGCCCTGATTGAGATGTAGTAGCAATGAAACATTTCTGAGGGTTCGCGATTAGGGCTAAATGGCCCGCTTCTTCTTCGATCTAGTCGACAATGGAACCTCATACCCGGACACGGAAGGCACAGACCTTCCAACCCTAGCTTCTGCCGAAGATGAGGCAGCAAGAGCGTTGCTCGAAATAGCCAAGGACCAGATGCCGAACGGCACATTCCGCCAAGTCGCATTGCAAGTTCATGCCGGTACAACCGCGCCGCTGTTTGTGGTAAAAGCGACGTTCGAGCTAATCCGCAACGAGCCTTATCCCGATCAGCGAGTGGGAGCCTAACCATCTTGCTGTTGAAAGCGCCCGACGCTTTCAGATGCGAGCGGCGGCACGGGTGGAGACTTGCGCTCCACCATAGCAGAGACCGTCCGCATTATCGCTGAATAACTGACCCACTACCCTCACCGCCATTGGCTTGGCAAAATGTGCGTATCAGTGCTTCAGTATCTGGCTGAGAAACAGCTTGGTGCGATCGTGCTGAGGATTGCCGAAGAAGCTGTCCGGCTTGCCTTCCTCGACTATCTGGCCGGCATCCATGAAGATGACGCGGTCGGCCACCGCCCGTGCAAAGCCCATTTCATGAGTGACGCAAACCATAGTCATGCCGTCGCGCGCTAGCCCGGTCATCGTATCGAGCACTTCCGACACCATTTCCGGGTCGAGTGCCGATGTCGGCTCATCGAACAGCATTACCGCCGGCTTCATGCACAGGCTTCGCGCAATGGCGACGCGCTGCTGCTGGCCGCCCGACAGCTGGACCGGGAATTTGTTCGCCTGTTCGGGAATGCGCACGCGCTCCAGGAACTGCAGCGCGGTCTTGCGTGCCTCGGCGGCGGAAACGCCCTTGACCCACATCGGCCCGGCCATGCAGTTCATCAGCACGGTCAGATGCGGAAACAGGTTGAAGTGCTGGAACACCATGCCGACATTGCTGCGCACGTCGGCGACGTTCTTCATCTTTGGGTGAAGATGGATGCCGTTGACGGCGATGTCGCCCTCCTGATGCGATTCGAGGCGATTGAAGCAGCGGATCAGTGTCGACTTTCCGGAGCCGGACGGACCACAGATGACGATGCGTTCGCCTTTGTGGACCGTCAGATTGATGTCCTTCAGGGCATGGAACTGGCCGTACCATTTGGAGACGGCTCTGGCTTCAATGATGGCTTGAGCGCTCATCGCACCTTGCTCCTGGCATAGTGTCGTTCGATGCGGGACTGGATCAGCTCGAGGCAGATCGACAGCATCCAGTAGATGAGAGACGCCGAAATCAGCATCTCCATGTGCTGGAAGGTCTTCTGACCCAGCGTGCGGGCAAGGAACATCAGTTCCCAGACGCCGATGACCGAGACCAGCGAACTGTCCTTGAGCATGGAAATGAACTGGTTGCCGGTCGGCGGAATGATGACCGGAAGCGCCTGCGGCAGTATGATCCGGCGCATGGTCAGCGAAAAGCCAAAACCCATCGAGCGCGATGCTTCCCATTGACCACGGTCGATGCTCTGGATTCCCGATCGGAAAATTTCGGTCATGTAGGCGCCGTAGCACAGCGAGAGCGCCAGGATGCCGGCGGGAACCGCACCGACCACGAAGCCCAGTTGCGGCAGGCCGAGATAGATCAGATAAACCTGCATCAGGAGCGGCAGGCCGCGAAAGAACGAAGTGTAGAAGCTTGCGATGGCGTAGGCGAAGCCGTTGGTGGACAGCTTGGCTACGGCACCCAGTATGGCGATCAGGGAGGCGATGATGATGGAGATGGCCGAGACGTAGAGCGTGGTCACCACGCCCTGGGAAATCAGGAATGGCAGCTTTTCCAGGATGAAGGGCAGGCTGAGATGAAAGGTCGCGAAGAAGGCCAGGAAGAGCAGCAGCAGTTCGAACCAGACGATGGCGATCTGGACACGCAGCGAGGCGAAGCCGATCAGGACGACATTGAGGACGAACAGAAGCGCGATCACGAAGGCGATGGCAAACCGACCATAGAGGCCGCTCTGCGACGGTTCGCCGATGACCGGGCGCATCAATTCGCCGAAGCTCGTCGACGTCAGGTTGAAGGCGAGGAAGATCGCAAAGACGACGCCGAACATCGTCGCCACAAACCACGGCTTGTGCACGAGGACTTCAGCTTCGACGGTATCGGGGTAGAGCATAGCCTGTCCCTTCGAATGGTCGGCGGCCCGCACAGGCGAGCCGCCAGCGAACGTCGGAACTACTTTACGACCGAGTAGTCGACCCCGTACCATTTCCTGGAGAGCGTGCTCAGCGTTCCGTCGCCTTTCATGGCCTTCACGGCATCGGCGATCCTGGCCGAGAATTCCGGGTCACCGTGTTCGATTGCGACAGCCAGGGGCTCATAAAACACCGGATCGCCGATCTGCTTGATCGGATAACCGGCTTTCACGGCATCGACGATGCTGGGCTGCGACGAGACGACGGCATCGAGCCGAACGCCGTCACCGACCCGCAGATCGTCGAAAGCGGTGGTGGAGTTCTCGTAGGAGTGCACTTCCTTCGGGTTGAGCTTGTATTCGAATGGCGGCGCACCGGCCGCGTCGAACGTCAGATCCTTCTTGGCATAGGCTTCGAAGGTCGATGTCGTCGTCGCGCCGACAACCTTGCCATCCAGATCGCTCAACGATTTGGCCTTGCTGTCCTTGTGAACCGCAACCGCTGCTGGCGTGTAGTAGTAGACAGCGGGAAAATCGAAGATCTCGGCGCGCTTCTTCGTCGGCGTCATCGAGCCGACATGCATGTCCCAGCGGCCGACCCAGTTGCCGGCGGTGATGATGTCCCAGCCCGGCGTCACGAACTCGACCTTGACGCCGATGCGCTTGCCGATCTCCTTGGCGACATCGATGTCGAAGCCGTCCAGCTCGTTGCTGGCATTGAGGAAGGACTGCGGCGCCCAGTTGGCGTCAGTTGCGACCTTGAGAGTTCCGGCCGCCACGACACGGTCCAGCACCGCGCCGGCCTGAGCCGGAAGCGTCGTCAATGTCAGGGCAAGCGAAGCCGCCAATGTCGCCAATTTCAGAGATGTTTTCATGTGCACCGTTCCCCTTGTTGTTGTTGCTAATTTAGAAATGAGACTGCCGTCGCCGTCTTCCGGCGAGGCAGAGGAGGTTTGCCGCGCCGATTGCTCGGAACGAAGGTAAGCCGACGGTCGCGAAACGCTTGTCATGGCGTGTCGGCCTTGGCTTCGTCGCGCACCGCACGCGCGACACGGAAGGCCTCGACACCTGCCGGAACGCCGCAATAGACCGCGATCTGGATCAGGGCCGCCCGCAGCTCGTCGTCGCCAAGCCCGTTGCGCATCGCACCTCGAAAATGCACGCCGAATTCATGCATGCGCCCCAGTGCCGCAAGCATGCCGAGATTGAGCAGGCTGCGCTGCTTGAGATCGAGCGCGGCGTCAGTCCAGCATGTGCCCCAGCAATACTCGTTGAGCATGTCCTGGAGGGGCCTGGAGAAGTCATCGGCATTGCCGATTGCGCGGTCGACATAGTCGTCGCCCAGTACTTTGCGGCGGACTGCCTCGCCGGCTTTCTGCAATTTGCTATCCATGGCTGGTCGCCCCTGCCCGTCGTGAGTGGTCATCCAGGAAATCCGCAATCAGGCCAGCGACCGGCCCGGGCGCTTCGATCAGGATCGAATGCCGCAACCCCGGCAGGATCTCGAGCCGCGAGCCGCGGATCTGGTCGTGCATATGACGCGCCATGCGCGGGTTGGATCCCTGGTCGTCCTCCCCCGTCACGATCAGTGTCGACGACCTGATCTGGTCGAGGATGCCGCCGAAATCTGTCTCGGCCAGAACCCGGTAAGCGGCGGCGTAGCACGCAGGATCGTTCTCGGCGTCGCGCCGATGCAGCTCGGCGATCACATCCGGGTTGCGCTCCTGAAACTCCTCGGTCAGCCACCGCGAGAGCGACGCGGCATGGTGCGCACTCGGCTGGCTGGCGGTCAAAGCGGCGAGACGACGCAGAACCGCCTGCCGTTCTTCCGGCAAGCGCCCGGCGACGGTCGCCAGCAGCACCAGCTTTTGAAGCCGATCGGGATGGGTCAGTGCCAGGCGCTGGGCTATAAGGCCGCCCAGCGAGAAGCCGGCAAGATGAAAGCGCGCAAAGCCAGCATGATCGGCCAGCGCCAGCGTATCGCCGACGAAGTCATCAATCTCGTAGCGTCCCTTGATGCGCGCCGACCCGCCATGGCCACGTAGATCAAATGTGAGCACGGTGAACTGATCCGGCAGGCGAGCGACGACGCCGCTCCACGCTTCCAGATAGGAGCCGACGCCATGGATGCAGACCAGCTTCTGTGGCCCGTTCCCGTCGACACGATAGTTGAGCGCCACATCGCCGTGAACGAAGGAACCGGTCGCCATCGCCATCAGTGCCCCACCGCGACAGCCCTGGTGCGATCCCGCGTGGCGAAGTGCGGCATGACCTCATCGACGAACAGCCTGATCGTCTTCTTCTGCAGTTCGAACGGCAGGTTGAAGGTGAGTCCCAGGCAGTACTGGTCGACGCCCGCAGCCTCATAATCCTCGAGCTTCTCGATGATCTCGCCTGGGGTGCCAAACATCAGGTTCTTGCGGATGCTCTCTGGATTGTAGTTGTCCTTGCCCTTGACGCTTTCATAAGGCACAGCCTCGGGGAAACCGTTCTTTACCGTGCCGATGTTCTGGAAGAGGTTCTCGAAGGAGCGCCCGTAGTCGATGGCGTGGCGGACCGCGACTTCCCAGTCCTCCGGGCGATCGTAGATGCAGGTGCGGCGTTGCATCATCAGGCGTGGGCGCGGCACTTCCGGATGGTCGGCGACCGCCTTGCGAAATTTTTCGCCGAGCACGGCAATCTCGGCCGCGGGCGCTGAAAGCGGCGTCGACAGGATGTTGGCACCAATGCCTACGGCCCAGTCGAATGTGCCAGGGTCACGTGCCGCCACCCAGATCGGCGGATGCGGCTTCTGCAATGGCTTGGGCACGCCCGCGGCCAGCGGAAACTTCCAATAGTGGCCGTCATGCGCATAGTCATGGGCCCACAGTTTCTTCACCGCCGGCACCAGTTCCTTGAGGTAGGCGACGCCCTCCTGCTGTGGCATGCCGCCGGCCATGCGGTCGAACTCGTATTGATAGGAGCCACGGGCTATGCCGAACTCCAGCCTGCCGCCGGTCAGGTGATCGCAAAGGGCGGCTTCGCCAGCCAGCCGGATCGGGCTCCAGTACGGCGCCACCAGCGTCGAGGTGCCAAGCCGGATCTGCTGCGTGTGCTGCGCCAGCCAGGTCAGGGTCATCAACGGATTGGGCGAGATGGTGCACTCGATCGTATGATGCTCTGCCGTCCACAGCGTCTCGAAGCCGCCCGCGTCGGCCATCTGCGCCAGCTCGAGCAGATTGCTCTTCACCTTCGACATCGGCATGTCGGGCGAGAAGCGCTCCATGGTCAGCGACACTGCAAATTTCATTTCTGTTGTCCCGTCCTTTGTGGTCGGTGTGGGTGATGCTCAGCGCAGGCGGATGACAAATGGGTCCTGCATGAGCCCGGAATAATCGATCATGATGTTCTTCAGCCGCGAGAACTCCTCCATCACGTCGAAGCCTCCCCTGCGGCCATAGCCGCTTTCCTTGAAGCCGCCATTGGCCGACATGAACGACGAGGCGCGATAGGTGTTGATCCAGACGGTTCCGGCATCGACATTGCGGGCAAAGCGCAGCGCGCGGTCGATGTCCTTGGTCCAGATGCCGGAGGACAGTCCGTAGCGCGTGTCATTGGCGAGCGCGGTCATCTCCTCTTCCGACGAGAAGGGGATGACGCCGACGACCGGCCCAAAAATCTCCTCCTGCATGAAGTCCATGTCGTTGCGGGCGTCGACCATGACGGTCGGCTCGAAATACCAGCCTTCCGCGAGCTCGGCCGATTGCGGTCTGCGGCCACCGGCCGCGATCCTCGCCCCCTGATGGACGCCCGAGGCGACGTAGCTTTCAACTTTGGCAAGTTGTGCCGACAGCGCCAGCGGACCCATGTCGGTATCGTCATTCAGGGGGTGGCCCACCCTGACCCGCCTGGCGCGCTCGACCAGCGCGTCGACGAAACGGTCATAGATACTGGCCTCGACGAAGCAGCGCGATCCGGCAACGCAGCTCTGGCCGGCGGCGGCGAAGATGCCGGAGACGACGCCGTTGACGGCATGGTCCATGTCGACATCGGCAAAGACGACCTGAGGCGATTTCCCGCCAAGCTCCATCTGGCACGAAACCAGGTTCGCCGCAGCATTTGCGGCAATGCGCCGGCCGGTGGCCGTGCTGCCAGTGAAGACGATCTTGGCGATGTCGGGATGACGCGTCAGCGCGTCGCCGGCGCTGGTGCCGGTGCCGGTCACGACATTGACGACGCCGGCGGGGAAGCCGGCTTCCATGATCAGTTCGGCCAGCGCCAGCGTCGAGGCGGTGGCGTGTTCGGACGGCTTGATGACAACGGTGTTACCGATGGCAAGGCACGGCGCCAAGGTGCCGGTGAGCAGCATCATCGGCGAGTTCCACGGCGTGATCATGCCGACGACGCCAAGCGGCTCGCGCATGTTGAAGTTCAGCATGTCAAGCTTGTTGACGGGGATGGTGTCGCCCAGCAGCTTGTCGGCCATCCCGGCGAAATAGCTGTAGGAATCTGGCATGGCGCGCATCTGCGCCCGCATCTCCTTGAGCAGCTTGCCATTGTCGCGTGTCTCGATCAGCGCCAGCTCGTCGGCATGTTCGAACACCAGTTCCGCCAGGCGATAGACGAGCTTGCCGCGGTCGGTCTGGGTCATGCGGCGCCAAGCCGGATCGGCAAAGGCTGCCCGCGCTGAAGTGACTGCGGCATCGACATCGGATGCGTCGGCCTCGGCCAGTTCATACCAGGGCCTGGCGGTCGTTGGATCGTAGCTTGGAATATATTGCCCGCCTTTCGGTGCGACGAAACCGCCGCCGATGAACAGCTGCTGGCGGGAATTCTCGATCGATTTGACTGACGTCTTCATGGCTGTTCCTGTTCGGCGTCCTTGGGGCTTTGCATCCATGGCTTCGAACCGCCATCAATGCTGGCGAGACGCCCGCCATCGCCCGAATCCATGTAGATGCTGAAGCGCTCGTCGTGCCGCTCGCGGCTGTAGCGGCGCAGCAGCGCGCGGATTTCGCGCGCAGGAATGTCTTCGTAGGGAAGGTCCGCCAGCGGAAAGAACTTGAATCCCGCGGGCAATGTGAGGGCGGCGGAAGCGCCGGAGAGACGGGCACGATAGATGAGGTAGCCGGGATCGCTGTCGGCGACATCGAAGACGGAATAAAGAAACGTCTCATCCGGAAGCAGCGTCAGTGCGTCGCCGCCTTCGAGCTTGAGTTCGTTTTCCGCCTTGCGGCTCTTGGCGCTGGGCAGCACCCAGCCGCCCTTGCCGTCGGCGCGCAACAGGATGTTGCCTTCGGCTTCGATCAAATAGCCGACGATCATCGAGTGGGAAGCAAGCCAGCCCGGTGGCAGTGGATCCTTCACCGAGGCATAGCGTCCGCGGCAAAAGCCGAGCGGTGCCGACGGACTGGTGCCAAACGCCTGCACGGCGCCGATGAGAACGACATGGTCGCCGGCATCGACGCGGTTGTGCACGGTGCAGTCGAACCAGGTCAGGCATTCGTTGAGGATTGGCGCCCCGGTGTGGACACGGTCATGGCTGATCGAGCCGAACTTGTCGTGCGCCTTCGAGGCGAAGACCGCCGAGACGTCAGTCTGCCCCTCATGCAAAAGATTGACCGCGAAGGAGTCGGACGCGTTGAACGCGGCATAGCTGGCAGCGGCCTTGCCGACGCAAACCAGAAGCAGCGGCGGATCAAGCGAGACCGACGTAAAGGAGTTGGCCGTCATCCCGCGCGGCGTGCCATCGGCGTCGCGGGTGGTGATGACTGTGACGCCGGTCACGAAGGTTCCGAATGCCCTTCTCAGTGCAATCGGATCGATCGTTGGCTGTGGAGTCGTCAGCATCTGGCCTCGTGTTCCCTCTTTGTATTGCGCGAGACGTTAGCCGCTGACCTGCAGCCGTTCTTCCTCCTGTTGATAGGAACAGCAGGCAGAGAGGCTGCTGTGTTTGCGAGCAAGGATCGCGGACAACAACGCAAACGGCAGGGAAGATACCCAAGCTGGAAACAGTCCGCACGGCGGAGGCTGGAACGATGCTATCTTTCGACCGAATCGCGGTTGTCGATGACCTCGCGCAAGCGGATGGCGAGCTCGAAAGCAAAGCGCCGCTCAGGGGTATCGAGATCGACACCGAACAGTTCCTGGATGCGCGCCAGCCGGTACCGCAAGGTGGTCACGTGCAGCCCCATCGCATCAGCGCAGGCCTGGCTGCGGCAGCCTTCGCGCAGATAAGAGAACAACGTCTCCATATAGGGGGTGCCGTGCCGGCGATCGTGATCGGCGATGGCGCCGACACTGTCCTGCACGAAGCTCCGCACATCCTCCACCTCGGCGGCCGCGATCAGCATCGGCAGCGGGCCGAAATCCTGGCTGGCAAAGACGCCGGTCCGGCCGAACGAGCGTCCGATACGGATCATGCGCCGGCAGCGATCCCATGCCGGGGGATAGTCCGCAAGTTTCGTGCAGAGGCCGGAAAGAACGACGAACGGTTCCTGGCCGAATTGGCGCCCCAGTTCCTCGGCAACCTTGCGCAGCAGCTTGGCGACACGGTCCTTGTCTTCGCCCAGCTCAGCCGGGATCAGGCAGACGAGGCCATTGTCGACGACGATGATGTCAGCCGCGACCGAGTTCTGCTGCAGCAACCGGATCACCGCATGATGCGGATCGACCAGACGTCCGGCGCTGCTTTGGGCGGCTTCAGGCAGGTCGATGAGGATCATCTGCTTTGGTGATGCCAGCCCTACGCCAAGCCGCTGCGCCCGCTGCGTTACATCGGCGGGGTCGTGCCAGCGATGCTCGACCACCTCCATGAACAACTCCGTCAGCGTGCGTGTCTCGAATCGGAAGCGGATGAAGCTGCGCATCATCTGGACGCTGAGCGCGAATTTGGCGCTGTCCAGCAGAAGCAGGTCGAGCTGGCTGAAGGGCTCCTGCATGGTGAAGATGACCATTGCCCCGACAGCCTCGGCATCAACACTCAACGGTTCGATCTTCGCGGTGAGACGCAGACGGCGCTTGCCGTCGTCGAGGAAGAACGTATGAGCCTCGCTGTGCGGCTGATCCACCGCCGACCGCGCGACCTTCATGATCTGCCGGTGCAGGCTGGTGTTGGCGGCAAGCTGCCAGGCCGCGTCGTCGAAATGCTTCTCGCTCGGTGAGCGGCTGGCGACGATCAGGTTGGCGGTGAAATCGACCACGACGACGGGGTTGGGCACCAATGCTGCGATCTTACCGGCAAGCGAAGGCATCGAGCTTTCGGCCAAGGCCTGCTGCAGCAGCGACGTATGTGCCTGGAGCGCCTGCTGGAGCCGTTCCGATGCACGCTTCTCCTCGCGCAGCTTGTGCTGTTTCTCGACAGCGATTTCACCGAGATGGACGATCATCCCGATGAAGGCGAGATCGTCGGCGCTGACGTCCATGATCTCTCGCGAGATGACGCTGAGCACCATCGGCCTTCCGGCCTCGTCGAGGCAACTCATCGGCATTACCAGAACGCTGCGGTAGTCGCGTTCGAAAGCCTCCATGCGATAGCCAGGAAACTCCTCCGAGACCCGGGCATCCCTGATATAGACGGCCTCGTTGCGTTGCAGGGCAACGATCGACGGACTGGTGGCGAGTTCCCAGCGGTCGGGGAGCGACCGCTGGATCAAGGTCGGGTCGTGGCGAACGATCACGTAAGCATGGCCATGCGGTGCGTCGATGCTCATGATCGACCCCATTGTCCATCCGGCATGCCGGCAGGCGGCCAACACGAGATCACGCAACACCGTGCTGAGATCGCCGCCTGAGTTGATCAGGCTGGCGGCGTCGCGTAGCGACAGGATTTGCGACTGATGGTTCACTGGTGCGACTGTTCCGGCTGACCGATCTGTTCTTGTTGGCACTGCGAGCCCCGATATAAGCAATTCGCGGCCGAGTGAAGCTACACGTCTTCCGAGAGCGAGACATCCGGTTTTTCCTCTGAAGCAGAGGAAGACGCGTGGTGCGCGCCTTCCTAGCCTGGCCCTTTCGAGTTTGGGCAGAAAGGACCGTTGGCGCGAATGGAAATCAGGAAAGTCTGCACCTTCATCGACGAGGTTCTGATCGAGGGCGGCAAGGTCGCTGGCAAACCGGTCACATCGATCGTCGTCGCCGCCGTGTTGAAGAACCCGTGGAGGGGACGCGGCTTCGTCGAAAACCTTCGCCCCGAGATCATCGACATCGCCCCCAGGCTCGGCGCCGAACTTACGCAGCGGCTAACCGCCTTGATGCCGCCGGCCGAGATCGAATCCTATGGCAAGGCCGCGGCCGTCGGTATCAATGGCGAAATCGAACACGCCTCGGCGCTGATCCACACGCTGCGCTTTGGCAATCTGTTCCGCGATGCCGTCGGCGGCACCACCTATCTCGAATTCTGCAACACCAGAAACGCCGCGGGGGCGTTGTTGTCACTGCCAATGATGCACAAGAGCGAGAACGGGAGGCGCTCGCATTTCATCACCGCGAACTTCCAGATCGCCGATGCACCGGGTGCCGATGAAGTGCTGGTCGCCATTGGTGCAGCCAACGGCGGACGCGTTCACCCCAGGATTGCCGACAGGTTCCAGGATATAGCGGAAATGGACGCGGAAAACGGCTCCTCCTGATAATCGGAGTCGTGTCAGGTCGTAAACCGACCAGCCTTTGTCCTGTCTTTCAAGCGCGCCATTGCGGGACATTGGCTGCGAAAGGCCTTCTACAAACCGGGGTGGCTTCTGGGAAGCGGGACCTTGTTTCGTGCAAGGAGCCGACCTATTCTAGGCTCCGTCGCGAAAAACAACTGCCTGACCATTGTCACCTTCGTCAGGCAGTCGAGTACACGTCAACTGTGCACAGCACGGTTCGGCCAGCGTCTCCGAGAGCAACCGCCCGACGAGAAGTCGGGCTCATGGCAACCGTCATTCCGACGGATGCATTGGAGCGCTAAAAATGCGAAATCGTATTGCAATCATTGGTGCGGGCCTTGGTGGCCTCACGCTTGCCCGCGTTCTTCATGTCCATGGCGTTTCAGCCACGCTCTATGAAGCCGACGCCTCCTCTGCCTCGAGAGCGCAGGGGGGACTTCTCGACATTCACGCATACAACGGTCAGCTCGCCCTCAAATCCGCAGGTCTGTTTGACTCGTTTCTTCAGCTCGTCCGTCCTGGCGAAGATGCAAAACGGATTGTCGACAAGGACTGCCATATCCTGTTCGACAGGCCGGGCAGCCACAGCGGCGAGCGTCCTGAAGTGGACCGGGGCGAGCTTCGCAAGATGCTGATCGATTCGATCCCGGCCGGTATGATCCATTGGGACCATAAGGTCACGTCCGTGGCAGCTACCGACGACAATCGCCATGAGATCACCTTCATGGACGGCTCAAAGGTGACCTGCGACCTTGTCATTGGGGCTGATGGCGCGTGGTCGAAGGTCCGTCCACTGCTTTCTGATTCAAAGCCGGCCTACACAGGAACGTGTTTCGTCGAGACATTCCTTTTCGATGGCGACACGCGCCACAAGGCGAGCGCAGAGGCGATCGGCAGCGGCACGCTGATGGCCGTTGCGCCCGGCAAAGGTATCCTGGCGCATCGCAATGCCGACGGAAGTCTGCATGTCTACGTCGCCTTGAACAAACCGGAAGACTGGATCGCTTCGATCGATTTCAGTGACGCTGAAGCTGGGTTGGCTCATATCACCGGGCAATTCGAAGGATGGGCTCCGCAGCTGACTGCCCTCATCACGGACTGCGACACCGATCCAGTGCTTCGACCGATCTATGCGCTCCCGGTTAGTCATCGCTGGAGCCGGGTGCCAGGCGCAACTTTACTCGGCGATGCCGCGCATCTGATGTCCCCATTCTCTGGCGAAGGGGCGAACCTCGCCATGCTTGATGGCGCGGAGCTTGCCCAGGCGCTCCTTGCCTATCCTGATGAGATCGAAGCCGCACTCACTGTCTACGAAAAGAGACTCTTCCCACGAAGCGGCAAGGTGGCCCAAGAAACCGAGCAGAACCTAAAGCGGTTTTTTGACGACACCGCACCGCAAAGCGTGGTCGATCTGTTCAGTGCGATGCAGGCATCGGCGAAGTAATCGCACTGGGGCGTGACTCGTTGAAGTCCCCGACAACACGACCGGTCGGAGGCCCAGGAGCACATCTGGGCTCCGCGGTGATACCGGCGGAATCTGGAAGGAGGTGAGATTTGAGAATTCGCATCCAATGCGAAGCGGGCTCGATCTAAGCGGTATCCGGCTCAGCCGCGACCCCGTTGTTCAGAGATATCGCACAGGGGATACAGCCTGAGTCACCTGATCTTCGGCCCTGCCGCCCGCCAGTTCCGAGAATAGCCGGGCGCTTGTGGGTCCAAGGGTAAATCCCTGATGGCCGTGACCAAAATTGCACCAGAGACCGGGGATTTTGGGAACGGCGCCAACTACCGGAAGCATGTCTGGCATGCATGGCCGCCAACCTGCCCAGGGCTCAGGCTCGACGGCTTCACCGAAATCGATCACCTCGCGCGCCATACGTTCGGCTCGGGCCAGTTGCCAAGGCGTCTTGGTCGACGCGAAGCGGGCAACCTCGGCGCCCGTGGTCAGCCGAAGCCCTTGACTCATGGGGCAATAGAGGGCCGCGGCGGCAACATCGAACAACGGCCTGCCTGGAAGGCGATCGGCTTTGTAGTGCCTGTGGTAGCCCCGCTTGCGTATCATGGGCATGGAAACGCCCAACGGCCTGAGGAGGGATGGCGACCAGGCACCGAGCGCAATGACGATGTTTTCAGTGGCCAGGCGCCGCCCGTTCCGCAAGTGGACGTGCCAGCCGGAAGCAGGCTGCGTCAGTGACCGCACTTCTTCTTCCAGCAGGGTGCCGCCGCGGCGGCGAAAAAGCGCTGCATACGTCGCGACGAGCCCGCCCGGATCAACACAACTTCTGCTTTGTTGCCAATGCACGGCACCCGCGAAATCCCTCTTCAGGCAGGGCTCCTCACCTCTCAACGCCTGATTGGTCAAGATGCGCGACTGAACACCAAAGTCCTTTCTGTAGCGTTCCGCCTGCGCGGCGTCCGTATCGAGCTCACGGGCCTCGCGATGCATCTGGATGTAGCCGCGTCTGACGAACAAGTGTTCTGCGCCGGCTCCGGCAATCAGCTTGTCGTGGTCCGCGGCGCAGTGGCCAATCAACTGCCTATAGATTTGGGAAATTGTCCGATATCTTATCGGGGCAGAGTTGAGATAGTAGAGCGCGAGTGGCAGTGCCGCGGAGGGCAGAGCCGCCAGATGGTACCTGACGTCGTTGCCCAACCCGAATGCCAGACGCAGTACATCAAGCGCGGCCCGCGGAAATGCATAGGGCTCCATCACTTCGACCTGGACAATCCCGGCGTTTCCGTAGCTTGCCTCCCTGCCCGGTTGCCGACGGTCAATGATGATGACCTCATGCCCGCCTTCTTGCAGGGCAAGTGCTGTCGTCACACCGACGATGCCGGCGCCGAGGATCGCAAACTCACTCATCGGCAAGTCAAACGCTACAGTCCTGCGCGATGACAGCTATTTCAATCAGCGCGTCGACGACCAACTCGCTAACCACAGTGACACGGACCGGCAGCGGATGGTGACTGAAGAAAGCGCGATACACCTGGTTGAAGGCGGAGAAATTGTCCTTGCGCACCAGGTAGCAGGTACAGGAGAGGATATCGCGTCGCGATAATCCACTAGTGCCAAGGGTGGCCTCGATCCGCCGCAGAACGTTTTGGGTTTGCTGCACAATGTCGCCGGAGATTTTTCCAGTGTCATCGAAGCCGAGTTCGCCCGAGAGGTAGACTGTATCGCCGGCACGGCGAAGGTTTGAGAACGGCAGTGTGGAAGCGGTCATGACAGGTCCTTGGAAGGATCGGCGCGGCGGCGCTCTTTTGGGTTCGCTAGCGAGCAAACAGGTTCTGCCGTCGCAGGACGTTGATACAGGATGGAGCCCGCTCCGAGGCGAGCAGGCTTCCAGTTCCAGCGGCAATCAACGAGAGGTCGTCTCCGGGCCCTTATCCATGGAGAAACTTAGCTGGCTGTAGATCGCTCTGTCCTTGTCGAAATAGCGCGCCCATTCACGGTCCCCGAATGAGAAATGCCACCATTCGCCGTCAAATGGCGCAAAGCCGGCGCGAAGCATGCAGAACCTGAGCGTCTGTCGATTGCGCCAGTGCTCTCTCTTGATGAATGGCGAAAAGACGTAGGTGTCCGGGCAATCCTCGCCCAGTTCAGTGCCCATAGCGAGCGCCTGACCGTTCGATTGAATGATCCGGACGTCGACCGCGCCGCCGGTCGGGTGCCCTGCTACCTCCGGTACGGCCGAGAAACGGTGAGCCGCCTCCTTCAGCGCTTCACCAGACAGGGAGGGAGTTCTTTGCTGCACGTGCTGGATCTGCTCCTGGAATTGCTGGCGCTGCACATCGAGATGCCGATAGCCACAGACAACCTCCAGGTCGTAATCCTGTGCGATTTCGCGGAGCGCGCGTTGCGCCACATCCAGCATCGGGACCACACGCGACCGGACGAAGATCTGGTCTCCCGTGTGTACTTTCATCGTACTGTCTACGGCGAGGACTTTGCCTGAGAACTCGGGGCCGATCGCAATCAGGGGCTCGTCATTGTCCTCCACCGGCACTGCGGCCAATTCCGTGTATGTCAGGAAATGCCGCTCAAGGGCAGCATAGCAGGCGTCCTGCGTGTTCATGTAATTTTGCTCCTCGCAATTCTAGATCAAGGGATGGTGACAGGCGGCTTGCTGTCCGCTGGCGATAGTCATCAGGGGCGGCAATAATTGGCGGCACAGGTCGGTGGCGCGTGGACAGCGTGCTGCGAATGAACAGCCGGGCGGGATATCATAGCCACTGGGGACTTCACCCGAAAGCCGGGCGACCTTGCGTCGTTGCTTGGGGTCGGGCTCGTATGTGCTGTCGAACAGGGCCTGCGTGTAGGGGTGGCAAGGTTTGGCGTTGCTCGCCATCACCTCGACCACACGGCCCAGATACATGACAAGGACGCGATGGCAGAAATAGCTGACCAGTCCGAGGTCGTGGGAAATGAAGAGATAGGTAAGGTTCAACTCGCCACGCAGTTGGTCCAACAGCGTGATGATCTGCGCCTGTACCGAGACGTCCAGAGACGCTGTCGGCTCATCAAGCACAACAAGGGACGGCTTGAGCGCGAGAGCACGGGCAATGCCGACCCGCTGTTTCTGTCCGCCTGACAACTGGTGGGGATAGCTGTTGGCGACAGCACCACTGAGGCCAACCATATCCAGCAGCGAGGTCACGGCTGCCTCCGCCGAATCTGGATTCACGCCCTGGATGCGGAAAGGCTCAAGCAACGCATCTCTTATCGAAAAACGAGGATCGATCGCCGAATATGGATCCTGGAACACCAGTTGCATGTGACGGCGCAACCGCCGCAAATTCCCCGCCGACAGCTGGGCGATGTCTTGCCCGTCGAAACGGACCTCTCCCGCGCTGGCCTCGATCAGCCGAAGCACCAGGCGGGCCAAGGTGGATTTGCCACATCCCGATTCACCGACGACCCCGACGATCTCGCCGCGTTGAATTTCGAAGGAGACATCGCTGACGGCGCGGAAGACGCGCGGCTTTCGAAACAGGGCCGTGTTCGTAAACCGGCAGCTGAGGTCCTTCACGGATAGAAGCTCGCTCATGCTGCTGTCACCAGATGGCAGGCGGTACCATGGCCTTCGCAATCACCGTGCAGTTTGGGAATTTCGGTCTGGCAGCGGACGACAGCAACCGGACAACGCGGACGAAAACGGCAGCCAGTCGGATAAGCCGCGGCGTTCGGTACCGTTCCCGGGATGGCGCTAAGGCTACCTCGCACCATGCCGAGGCGAGGAATGCAGCGGATCAGGGCTTTTGTGTAGGGATGGCGAGGATTTTCAAAGATCCGCTCCACCGCACCGGACTCAATTATCCGCCCGCAATACATGACAGCCACCCGATCGCAAGCGTGTGCCACGATGCCCATGTCGTGCGTTATGAGGATCAGCGCCAATCCGCGCTGCTTTACGAGATCCACGAGGATCTTGATGATTTGCGCCTGCACGGTGACGTCGAGCGCGGTGGTCGGTTCATCCGCAATAAGAAGCTGCGGCTCGCCGGCTAGCGCCATTGCGATGACAATGCGCTGCTTCATGCCGCCGGAGAGCTGAAAGGGATAGAGATCGTAGACGACAGCGGGATTGGGTATCTGCATGTCCGCCATGAGAGCCAGACTTCGTGCGCGGGCGGCCTTACGGTCGACCTTAAGATGAAGGCGCGATGACTGGTCGATCTGGGGGCCGACCCGTATCATCGGATCGAGCGACGTCATCGGGTTCTGCGTTATCAACGCAATCTTTCCGCCACGCAGCCGGCGCATGCGCTTTTCCGGCAGGCCCACCAGATCGATGCCGTCAAACGTCATGCGACCTGAGCTGATCCTCGCACCGATGCGTGGCAACAGGCCCATGATCGCTGTCGCCGACAGCGACTTGCCAGACCCCGACTCGCCGACCACGCCGAGAATCTCGCCACGATCGATACCGAAGGTGACATCATCGACAGGCGAGAAGGCGCCGAAACCGATCTGCGGTCGTTCCACATCAAGAAGCATTTTCATGCGCCCTTTGGTTTGGATCGGACATTGAGCGCCCCAATCAGAGCGTCGCCAAACAGGTTCAGGAAGATGACCGTCATGGCTACGGCAAATCCCGGAAACAGAATCACCCATGGCGCGATGAAGAGCTGCGCCGTCCCGGAACTCATCATGGCGCCCCAACTCGGCGTTGGCGGCTGCGCGCCCAGGCCAAAGAAGCCGAAAGTGGCTTCGAGGATGATGGCATCGCCCGTGGCAAGGATGGCGGCGACCAGCACCGGAGCAAGCACATTGGGCAGAAGGTGGGAAAACAGGATACGAAAGTGCGTGGCGCCGAGATTTCGGGTGGCTTCGATATAGGTTTCGCCGGTGAGCGAGATCACCTGGGTGCGCGTCAGCCGGGTGAATTGTGCAAGGTAGGCAATCGCCACCGCGCAGACGACACCGCCGAGTCCCGGCCCGACGACGGCGACCAGCATCAAGGCTATCAGTATCTCCGGAAACGACCAGGTAAGATCGACCGCCACCATCACGATCCGGTCCAGGGCTCCACCGAAATATCCACACGCGGCACCGAGGAACAATCCCAGGAGCAGCGACAGGCCAATCGCCGTGGAACTGACGGTGAGCGAAGTGCGAGCGCCGAAGATCACACGCGACAGCACGTCGCGGCCCAACTCATCGGTCCCCAGCAGATGGCTCGTCGATGGCTGCTGGTTCATGATGGAGAGGTTCTGCTGGGAATCGCCATAGGGCGCCAACCATGGGGCGAGAAGCGCCGCGCTAATCAAAAGCAGCAGATAAACGCCCGCGACACACCCTTTTGGCGTGGCAAATGCGGACACAAACGCGGTGTATCGTTTGCGGGTCACGACTGGGATCTCCGCTGGCGAGGGTCAATGAAGGCTTGAGCGACGTCGCCCATGAGGGTGCCCAGGATGACAGCCATCGCAAGCATCAGCAGACAGCCTTGAACCAGCGGATAGTCACGCTGGTTCAGCGCGCGGATCAGCAGGCTGCCCAAACCAGGGCGAGCGAATACATATTCGGTTGTCACGGCGCCGCCGATGATCCAGCCAATACGAAGCCCCAGAATGGTGACGACAGGCAGCATGGCGTGGCGCAGAACATGCCGGATCTGGATACGGCACGGAGACAGCCCTTTGGCGTACAGCAAGGTTACGAAGTCCTGGCTGGCTGTCTCGACCATCGCGATCCTGGTGATACGAGCTACGAGCGCAATGCCGCCAAGGCTGGTCGCAAGGACCGGCAGGATCAATGAGGTCCAGGATCGCACGCCGGAGACTGGAACCCAGCCAAGCCAGACAGCGAAGACAAGGATCAGGAGCAGGCCAAGCAGAAAACTTGGCAGGGTCGCACCAAGCAAGCTCAATGTGCCTATCGCCTCGTCGATCCGCGTGCCTTGATAGCTGGCAGCGAGCGCACCGGCGACAATCCCGACCAATGAAGAAAGGACAAGCGCCGCCAGGCCGAGCTGGAGGCTGTATGGCAGGTTTTGCAAGATGAGATCGCGCACGGGCCGAGCTTGAAGGATCGAGGTGCCAAGATCACCTTGCAGAAGGTGGAACATCCACAGCAGATATTGCTCGATCAGGCTGCGATCCAAGCCGTACTTGACAACCAGTTGAGCGCGCTGAGCCGGCGAAGAGCCGGCCCGCACCAGATTGTTGATGGGATCGCCCGGGACGAAGTGGACGACCATAAAGACAAGAGCCGAGACAACCACAAAGATGGGCAGGAGCAGCAGCGTCCGCTTCAGGAGATATGCGGCCATGGACCAGGTCGCCTACCCGACCGCTTTCAGGTCGAGAACCGTCTGCTGCATGATCTCCGCCCCACGGATGGCTTCGGGAACCGACAGCATGTCGCTGTTGTAGGCTATATTCTGCGCGGCCTCGTGGATGGGTATGAAGACGAACTGGCTAAGGATATATTCATGCAGTTTTTTGAAGTTAGCGACACGCTCGTCCCAGGTCTTGGACTTGTGCATTGCGATTTCGTTGAGCTCCTCTGAGCGCGGATCGTCCCACATCGATACGTTTGGGAAGGGAATGCGTTTTGCGCTGAACTCCCAATCGAGTTCGTCCGCATTGTTCCAATCGTAGTGATTGACGACAAACTGGTGTTCGCCCTTTTTGAGTTGATCATCCAGCGAGGCTTTATCGAAGACAGCGATATCGACCGCCATGCCAACCGCCTTGAGCTGAGCCTGCACAATTTCGGCAATCCGCTTGTATTCGGTCTCGCCTCTCGTCCAGAGGCTGACCGCCAGCGGCGCCCCGGCCTTGTGACGGACGCCATCGTCGCCACGAACCCATCCGGCCTCGTCGAGCAGATGGTTGGCTTTTTCCGCATCGTAGTGGATCTCAAAATCCTTGCCGACCCGCGATTCCGCGAGCGAGGCGATAAGAAATTGGTGCGACTCTGTTCCGATGCCGTTGTAGACGCCTTTGAGGATGGCAGCTTGATCAACAGCCAGGGCTGTCGCCTGGCGAATCTTGATGTCGGTGAACGGCTCCTTGCGAACGTTGAACTTGATTGTGGTGACGCCGATGCCGGGCAGGGTCCGGAACTTGATGCTCTTTTCAGCCTGCAACTGAGGGAGAAATTCGGTAGGCAGGCCAAGCAGCATGCCAACCCCGCCGGTCTTCAGTTCCAGGAAGGCTGTCGAAGCATCCGGAATCTCGCGCAGTGTCAGACGCTTGATGCTTGGCGGCCCCTGATTTTCGGAGAGCGGATTGGGCCAGGCATAGTCGTCATTGCTGACCAGCACGGTTTCCTGGCTGATGACGAAGCTCTCAAGCTTGAAAGGCCCGGTTCCCACAGCTTCCGTCACGCCGTAGCCGTTACTCACTGCGTCATAGGACTTCGGGCTCGGGATTCCCATGAACACGTTCGCCAAATAATAGATGAGATTTGGCTCTGGCCGCTTCATGATGAACCGGAACGCATGGTCATCGATGATCTCGACGTGGTCGATGGCGTCGACCATGAACTGATTCTCGGTGCCCGCGTATTTCGAGATCCACCACGGGATCGTGTGCGCGTTGAAGGGCTCGCCATCGTGGAACTTGACGCCCTGACGCAATGTGAAGCTCCAGCTCATCCCGTCCGGGGAATTTTCCCAAGATTGCGCGAGATGCGGATGGTAGGACTGATCGGCATCCATCTCGATCAGCCTGTCGTAGATCAAATAGGCTCCAAGATTGAGATAGGTGCCGCGGATCGGGTCGTAGTTGGGGCAGCCATTGCTGCTGCTGCCAAGCACCAGCACAAGCTCGTCCTGCGAGGCATGCGCAGGAGGAGACAGCACTCCAACCCCTGCGGCCAGCGACAGACCAGATGCCGAGATCAGAAACTCGCGTCTATTCATATTCTCTCCCCTTTTTTAGTTTTTTTGACGGCATTCCTGAGTGGTTAGCTGCCTCACCATCTCGCAAGCTTCGCCCCGACGAGGTCTTCGATCACCGAGGCCCTGAAATCGCCGGTCTTCTTGGTGCCCTCGATGTTCATCAGCACGGCGACCGCATGGGTT
>NZ_RZRO01000091.1:0-26257 GCF_003997975.1 Mesorhizobium sp. M7A.F.Ca.US.005.03.1.1 | reverse complement strand
GCATCCAAGGAACCTGAGCGGTCGGGGCTTGATCCCCGGCTGCTTCGGGTGGACGATGGCTCGCGTGACCGCGAACAATCCCGGCAGCAGACCGGAAAGGCGTGGACTGGCGTCGGCGTTTGGCTGAAGCCTACGGGGAGAAAACATGGCTCAAGCTCAGGAATTCGAGAAGGTTCTCTCGAGCAGCGACACCAGCGTTGCTGCTTTTGACGAGCACAAATCGGCCGTCAAGCGTATCCAGCATTTCTTGCATTCGACGCCGGCCGCGGTGCCGCTGATCGTCCTGGTTCTGGCGATCATCGTCTTCGGCATCACCATCGGTGGGCGTTTCTTTTCGTCCTACACGCTGACGCTTATCCTGCAGCAGATCGCCATCATCGGCATTCTGGGGGCTGCGCAGACATTGGTCATCCTGACCGCAGGCATCGACCTGTCGATTGGTGTGATCATGGTGATTTCAGCGGTGATCATGGGCAATTGCGCGGTCTCCTACGGCATGCCGAGCGCGCTCGCAGTGGCGATCGGGCTTGCCGCCGGCGCCGCCTGCGGGCTGCTCAACGGGGTGCTTGTCGCCTACATGAAGCTACCACCCTTCATCGTGACGCTTGGCACCTGGAACATCGTCATGGCCACGAACTTCATCTATTCGGCCAACGAGACGATCCGCGACACCGACGTCGATACCCAGGCGCCGCTGCTGCATCTCTTTGCCATCAGTTTCAAGGTCGGCACTGCGGTGCTGACGCTCGGCGTCATTGCCACGGTCCTGCTCGTGATGATCCTCTGGTACGTGCTCAATCACACGGCGTGGGGCCGCCATGTCTACGCCGTTGGCGATGACCAGGAGGCGGCGAAGCTGTCGGGCATCCAGACCAAGAAGGTGTTGATGACGGTCTACACCTTGGCCGGCCTGATCGCCGCTTTCGCGGCCTGGGTCTCCATCGGCCGCAACGGCTCGATCTCGCCGTCGGCTGCCGTCACCGACTACAATCTGCAGGCCATCACCGCGACGGTGATCGGCGGTATTTCCCTCTTCGGCGGACGCGGCTCCATCCTGGGCACGCTGTTCGGCGCGATGATCGTCGGCGTCGTTTCCATGGGCCTCAACATGCTGGGCGCCGATCCGCAATGGAAGGTGCTGCTCACCGGTGTGCTGATCATCGGCGCCGTGGCAGTCGACCAATGGATCAGAAAGGTGTCGGCATGACCATGACCCAGGAACCCATCCTCACCGCGCGTGGCCTGATCAAGCGCTATGGCCGTGTCACCGCCCTCGACAATGCCGACTTCGACCTTTATCCCGGCGAAATCCTCGCCGTCATCGGCGACAACGGCGCCGGCAAGTCGTCGCTCATCAAGGCGATTTCCGGCGCGGCCGTGCCCGACGAAGGCGAGATCCGGCTTGAAGGCAAACCCGTCGCCTTCAAATCGCCGATGGAGGCACGCGAAGCCGGCATCGAGACCGTCTACCAGAATCTGGCACTGTCGCCGGCGCTCTCGATCGCCGATAACATGTTCCTTGGCCGCGAGATCCGCAAACCGGGTTTTCTGGGCGATTGGCTGCGTATGCTCGACCGTCCGGCGATGGAAAAGCGCGCCCGCGACAAGCTTACCGAGCTTGGCCTGATGACCATCCAGAACATCAGCCAGGCTGTGGAAACGCTCTCGGGGGGCCAGAGGCAGGGCGTTGCGGTGGCGCGCGCGGCCGCCTTCGGCAGTCGTGTGGTGATCATGGACGAGCCGACGGCCGCCCTTGGCGTCAAGGAAAGCCGCCGCGTGCTCGAGTTGATCCTCGACGTCAAGAAGCGCGGCCTGCCGATCGTGCTGATCTCGCACAACATGCCGCATGTGTTCGAAGTGGCCGACCGCATTCACATCCACCGGCTCGGCCGTCGCCTCTGCGTCATCGATCCCAAGCAATATACGATGTCCGATGCCGTGGCCTTCATGACCGGAGCAAAGGTTCCGCCCGAGGCAGCGCTGGCGGCCTGATACATGTCGCCCAAGTGCTGGAGGGTTGGCGGCACGGCAAGCACGGAACAGGAATTTGAAGCGCGTCGCGCGACCGTCTTGGCGCGTCACACTTGCGAATTGCCAAATTGCCGCAGGGGGCATGCCGGTTCGGGCATGTTTAAATCGATTGAATATATAGCGGTATCAGCTAGCATGGGCTGGGAGGAGCGATGAAAGCCGGTATGATCATGGCAACCGCACGAGAGGCATCATGACGAGCGCGATGACATCCGAACCCCTTCCTCCACTGCTCGAAAATCCTGATCCCAAGACACTCGCACGTGAAGTCTTGGTGGCCCTCAAATACCGGGTCGGCAAGGATACCACCGTTGCGACCCAGTACGACTGGCTGACCGCCTCGATCAAGGTCGTGCGCGACCGGATCGTCGATCGCTGGATGCAGGCGACGAAGGAGGCGTACGATCAGAAGGAAAAACGCGTCTATTATCTGTCTCTGGAGTTCCTCATCGGCCGCTTGATGCGCGATGCCTTCTCCAATCTCGGCCTGATGGACAACATGCGCGAGGCCCTGTCGTCTCTGGGCGTCGATCTCGATCTCATCGCCGCACTCGAGCCGGATGCCGCACTTGGCAATGGCGGCCTCGGGCGGCTTGCGGCCTGCTTCATGGAAAGCATGGCGACCGTCGACATTCCCGCGCATGGCTACGGCATCCGCTATGCCAACGGCATGTTCCGCCAGGAGATTCACGACGGCTGGCAGGTCGAATTGCCTGAAACCTGGCTCGATCACGGAAACCCGTGGGAATTCGAACGCCGTGAGCGCTCGTTCGAGGTCGGTTTCGGCGGTTCGGTGGAATCGATCACCTCCAAGGACGGCCGCCTCGAACGCCATGTCTGGAAGCCGACCGAGCATGTGCTGGCCGTCGCCTATGATACGCCCGTCGTCGGCTGGCGGGCCAACCGCGTCAACACGCTGCGGCTCTGGTCGGGCATGCCGGTCGATCCGATCCTGCTCGACAAGTTCAATGCCGGCGACCACATCGGCGCGCTCGCCGAAAGCAACAAGGCCGATGCCTTGTCGCGCGTGCTCTATCCCGCCGATTCCCACAAGGCCGGGCAGGAACTGCGGCTTCGGCAGGAATATTTCTTCTCCACCGCATCGCTGCAGGACATCGTCCAGCGCCATCTCAGCCAATATGGCGACCTGAAGTCCTTGCCCGACAAGGCTGCGATCCACCTGAACGACACCCATCCGGCCATCGCTGTGCCGGAGTTGATGCGCCTGTTGATGGACGTCCACGGCATGGACTTCGATCAGGCCTGGGACATCACCCAGCGCACCTTCGGCTACACCAACCACACGCTGCTGCCCGAGGCACTGGAAAGCTGGCCGGTGCCGCTGTTCGAGCGGCTTTTGCCGCGCCACATGCAGATCGTCTATGCCATCAACGCTGAAGTGCTTCTGGAGGCGCGTGCGTCCAACCAGTTCTCGGACGAGCAGATCGGCCGCATCTCGCTGATCCAGGAAAATGGCGACCGCCGGGTGCGCATGGGCAATCTGGCCTTTGTCGGTTCGCACTCGATCAACGGCGTTTCGGCGCTTCACACCGACCTGATGAAGGAGACGGTGTTCGCCGATCTGCACAAGCTCTATCCCGATCGCATCAACAACAAGACCAACGGCATCACGCCGCGGCGCTGGCTGATCCAGTGTAATCCCGGGCTGACGTCGCTTGCCCGCGAGGCGATCGGCGACCGCTTTCTCGATGACATCGACGCCATCAAGGATCTCGACGGTTTCGCCGGCGATGCCGCCTTTCGCGACAAGTTCGCCGCCGTCAAGCGAGCCAACAAGGCGCGGCTGGCCAACCTCGTCGCCGACCGGCTCGGCATCAAGGTCGATCCCTCGGCGCTGTTCGATATCCAGATCAAGCGTATCCATGAATACAAGCGCCAGCTTCTGAATATCCTCGAGGCGATCGCCCTCTACGACCAGATCCGCTCGCATCCCGAGCGCGACTGGATGCCGCGCGTGAAATTCTTCGGCGGCAAGGCGGCGCCCAGCTACCACAATGCCAAGCTGATCATCAAACTCGCCAACGATGTCGCCAAGGTCATCAACCGCGATCCGGCCGTGCGGGGTCTGCTGAAGGTGGTGTTCGTGCCGAACTACAATGTCAGCCTTGCCGAGATCATGATGCCGGCCGCCGATCTGTCCGAACAGATCTCGACCGCCGGCATGGAAGCGTCGGGCACCGGCAACATGAAGTTCGCGTTGAACGGTGCGCTGACCATCGGCACGCTCGACGGCGCCAATGTCGAGATCAAGGAATGCGTCGGCGACGACAACATCTTCATCTTCGGCCTGACCACCGCCGAGGTCGCCGAGCGGCGCAACAACGGCTACGATCCGCGCGCCGTCATCGAAGGCTCGCCTGAGCTGGCGCAAGCGGTTGCGGCTGTTTCGTCAGGCGTCTTCTCGCCGGACGATCCGGAGCGTTACCGCGATCTCATCAACGGTCTCTACAACAGCGACTGGTTCATGGTTGCCGCCGATTTCGATGCCTATGCCGCCGCCCAGCGCGAGGTCGATGCGGTCTGGCGCAACAGTCCCGACTGGTACGCCCGGGCAATCCGCAACGTTGCGCGTGTCGGCTGGTTCTCCTCCGATCGCACGATCCGCCAATATGCGAAAGAAATCTGGAACGTGCCCGTCTGATGTGATTGCATGAGGCCGCAAACAATGTGGTCCCGGTGATGTGAATTGAATGTCGGATTCACATCACTAGAAACAAACACTTGGTGCCCGGGGAGGGACACTGCCTGATGAAGAAGCCGCGCGCGACCGCTGCGACAAGCGGGCCGGATGGACTGGCGCCAGCCGGCGATGTCGCGGCGATTGTTGCCGGCACGCACGGAGATCCCTTCGCCGTCCTTGGTGTCCATGAGGTCGGCAAGAGCCTGTATGCCCGGTGCTTTGTTCCGAATGCCGAATTCGTCACCGCCTACACGCTGACCGGCACCATCGCGGGTGAACTGTCCAGGCGCGACGATGGCGGCTTTTTCGAAGGCAAGCTCTCGATCAAGAAGCGGCAACCCCTGCGCTATCATGCCAGGAACGCCGGCGGCGACTGGTGGCTGACCGATCCCTATTCGTTCGGTCCGGTGCTGGGCCCGATGGACGATTACTACATCGCCCAAGGCTCGCATCTAAGGCTGTTCGACAAGCTCGGCGCCCATGTCATCGATCACGAAGGCGCCACCGGAGTGCATTTCGCCGTCTGGGCTCCCAATGCGCGGCGCGTCTCTGTGGTCGGCGACTTCAACGAGTGGGACGGCCGCCGGCACACCATGCGAGACCGCCGCGACACCGGTATCTGGGAACTGTTCGTACCCGACATCGGTGCCGGACGACCCTACAAATACGAGATCATCGGCCCCGATGGTGTGAGGCTGCCGCTGAAGGCCGACCCGTTCGCCTTCAAATCCGAACTGCGTCCGGCTACTGCTTCGGTCGTGGCGGTGCCGCCGGCGCACGAGTGGGGCGACGAGGCGCATCGCAATTTCTGGCGCAATGCCGATCACCGGCGAGAAGCCATCTCGATCTACGAGGTCCATGCCGGCTCCTGGCAGCTTCGCGACGACGGAACGTTCCTGTCATGGGACGAGTTGGCCGACCGGCTGATCCCCTATGTGGTCGAGACCGGTTTCACCCACATCGAATTCATGCCGATCTCTGAACATCCCTACGACCCGTCCTGGGGCTACCAGACGACCGGCCTTTACGCGCCGTCGGCCCGCTTTGGCGACCCGGACGGCTTTGCCCGTTTCGTCGATGGCGCCCACCGCGCCGGCGTCGGCGTCATCCTCGACTGGGTGCCGGCACATTTCCCGGTCGACGCGCATGGCCTGGCCAATTTCGATGGCACCGCGCTCTATGAACATGCCGATCCGCGCAAGGGTTTTCATCCCGACTGGAACACCGCGATCTACAATTTCGGCCGCCGCGAGGTGGTGTCGTTCCTGGTCAACAATGCGCTGTTCTGGGCCGAGAAATACCATGTCGACGGTTTGCGCGTCGACGCGGTCGCCTCGATGCTCTACCTCGACTATTCACGCAAGGCCGGCGAATGGATCCCCAACGAGAAGGGCGGCCGCGAGAATCTCGAGGCGGTCAGCTTCCTGCAGAAGATGAACAAGGAGGTCTACGGCCATCATCCGGGCGTCATGACCATAGCCGAGGAATCGACCTCATGGCCGAAGGTCTCGGCACCGGTGCATGAAGGCGGCCTCGGCTTCGGCTTCAAGTGGAATATGGGCTTCATGCACGACACGCTGGAGTATTTCTCCAAGGAGCCGATCTTCCGAAAGCACCACCACAACGACCTCACCTTCGGCCTGACCTACGCCTTCTCGGAGAATTTCGTGCTGCCGCTCTCGCATGACGAGGTTGTGCACGGCAAAGGCACGTTGCTTGGCAAGATGGCCGGCGACGACTGGCAGAAGTTTGCGACGCTACGCGCCTACTACGCTTTCATGTGGGGCTATCCCGGCAAGAAGCTGCTTTTCATGGGGCAGGAGTTCGCGCAGCGCCGCGAATGGAGCGAGGCGCGCGCGCTCGACTGGAACCTGCTTGAATTCCGGCCGCATCGCGGCGTCTGGCAGACGGTGCGCGATCTCAACTATCTCTACCGTTCGCGCCCGGCACTGCATGGCCGTGATTGTGAGCCGGAAGGGTTTTCCTGGCTGATCGTCGACGACAGCCAGAATTCGGTTTTTGCCTGGCTTCGCAGTGCGCCGGGCGGCAGCCCAGTGGCCGTCATTTCCAATTTCACGCCGGTGCCGCGCGATAATTATCGCGTGCCGTTGCCGACATCAGGCAAATGGCGCGAGATCATCAACACCGACGCTTCTGAATATGGCGGTTCCGGCAAGGGCAATGGCGGCATGGTCGAGGCGCGGGCGGAGGAAGGAAGCATCGCCGCGACGATGCTCTTGCCGCCGCTGTCCACGATCATGCTCGAGCTCGTCGCCGACTGAACCCATCGACACTGAGTAACATGTCGAGATCGAGTAACTTGGGAGGGTAGAAATGGCAGACTTGAAACGGACCCAGCCGCTGGCGCGCGATGCCATGGCCTATGTATTGGCCGGCGGCCGTGGCAGCCGCCTCAAGGAACTGACCGACCGGCGTGCCAAGCCGGCCGTCTATTTCGGCGGCAAGACGCGCATCATCGACTTCGCGCTCTCCAACGCGCTTAACTCCGGCATTCGACGCCTCGGCGTTGCCACCCAGTACAAGGCGCATTCGCTGATCCGTCATCTGCAGCGCGGCTGGAACTTCCTGCGCCCCGAGCGAAACGAAAGCTTCGACATCCTGCCGGCCAGCCAGCGCGTCTCGGAAACGCAGTGGTATGAGGGCACGGCTGACGCCGTCTATCAGAACATCGACATCATCGAGGCCTACGGACCCGAATACATGGTCATCCTGGCTGGCGACCACATCTACAAGATGGACTACGAGATGATGCTTCGCCAGCACGTCGACGCCAATGCCGACGTCACCGTTGGCTGCCTCGAAGTGCCGCGCATTGAAGCCACCGGCTTCGGCGTCATGCATGTCGATGGCAAGGACAACATCATCGCCTTCGTCGAAAAGCCCGCCGATCCGCCCGGCATTCCCGATAAGCCGGAGTTTGCCTTGGCCTCGATGGGCATTTACGTCTTCAAGACCAAGTTTCTGATGGAGCAGTTGCGCCGCGATGCGGCCGAGCCGGGCTCGAGCCGCGACTTCGGCAAGGACATCATCCCCTATATCGTCCAGCACGGTAAGGCGATCGCGCACCGCTTCGCCAAGTCCTGCGTCCGTTCGACCGCTGAGAACGAGGCCTACTGGCGCGATGTCGGAACGGTCGACGCCTATTGGGAAGCCAATATCGACCTGACCGATATCACGCCGGAGCTCGACCTCTACGACCGCGACTGGCCGATCTGGACCTATGCCGAATTGAAGCCGCCGGCAAAGTTCGTGCATGACGAGGATGGCCGCCGCGGTTCGGCCGTGTCTTCGCTGGTTTCGGGCGATTGCATCGTCTCGGGGGCTTCGCTGAAAAAAAGCCTGATCTTCACCGGCGCGCGCATCAATTCCTATTCGACGCTCGAAGAAGTCGTCATGCTGCCCGACGTTCATGTCGGCCGGAACGCAAAGTTGAAGCGCGTGGTCATCGACCATGGTGTTAGGATACCGGAAGGGCTGGTGGTCGGCGAAGATCCTATTCTCGACGCCAAGCGCTTCCGCGTTTCCGAAAAGGGCATCTGCCTGGTCACCCAGGACATGATCGACAAGCTGGGGCTCTGACGCATGCAGGTTCTGTCGGTCACGCCGGAAATTTTCCCGCTCATCAAGACCGGTGGGCTTGCCGACGTGACCGGCGCGCTGCCAATTGCCTTGGCGGCCAAGGGCGTGACCGTGCGCACGCTCATGCCCGGCTTTCCGACCGTCATGGCCGCCTTCAAGAAAAAGCGGGCGGTTCTGCAATACCCCTTGCTGCAGGGCGGCAAGGCCTCTGTCCATTCCGTCCAACTCGCCGGGCTCGAACTGTTCGTGCTCGATGCGCCGCATCTGTTCGACCGTCCCGGCGGCCCCTATGGCAATGCGACTGGCGTCGACTGGCCAGACAATTGGCGGCGTTTCGCGGCGTTGAGCCAGGTCGGCGGCGACATTGCCGGCGGCGCCATCTCGGGCTACCAGCCCGACATCGTGCACGCCCATGACTGGCAGTCGGCGATGACGCTGGCCTATATGCGCTATGGCAAGGCGGTCGGCGTGCCTTCGATGATGACCGTCCACAACCTCGCCTTCCAGGGCCAGTTCGGCGCCGGCATTTTCGGCGAGCTTGGCTTGCCGGCGGCGGCGATGGCGCTCGACGGCGTCGAATATTATGGTGGTGTCGGCTTCCTCAAGGCGGGCCTGCAGGCCGCCTGGGCGATCACCACGGTCAGTCCGACCTACGCGCAGGAAATCCGCTCGCCCGAATTCGGCATGGGCCTCGACGGCCTCATCAACATGCGCTCCAGCGATCTCCATGGCATCGTCAACGGCATCGACACCGGCATCTGGGATCCGGAAACCGACAAGCATCTGGTGTCCAACTACACGGCCAGCACGCTGAAGGCGCGCGCACCCAACAGGGCTGCCGTGGAGGACCGCTTCAGCCTTGAGCGCGATGACAGCCCGATCGTCTGCGTGGTCAGCCGCCTGACCTGGCAAAAGGGCATGGACATATTGGCGCTGGTGGTCGACGGCATTGTCGCGACGGGTGCGCGGCTCGCCATCCTGGGATCGGGCGATGCCGGTCTCGAAGGCGCGCTGCTTGCCGCCGCCGCCAGGCATCGCGGCCGCATCGGCGTCGTCGTCGGCTACGACGAGGGGCTGTCGCACATCATGCAGGGCGGCTGCGACGCCATCGTCATTCCCTCGCGCTTCGAACCGTGCGGGCTGACGCAGCTTTACGGCCTGCGCTATGGCTGCGTGCCGGTAGTCGCGCGCACCGGCGGCCTCGCCGACACGGTCATCGACGCCAATGAGGCTGCCGTCTCTGCCGGCGTCGCCACCGGCTTCCAGTTCGCGCCCAACAATGGCGGCGCCTTGCTGCACGCTATCCGCCGCCTCGTCGACGCCCATGCCAGTCCGACGGTCTGGGAATCACTGCAGCGCCAGGGCATGAAAGCCGATGTGTCGTGGGACAAGAGCGCGGAAAAATACGTCGAACTCTATCGTTCGCTGCTTTCGAAAAGGGTTGCCTGAAGCATGATACGGACCGTTCCCACCAAGCCTTATTCCGACCAGAAGCCCGGCACGTCGGGCCTGCGCAAGAAGGTGCCTGTCTTTCAGCAGGAGCACTATGCCGAGAATTTCATCCAGTCGATCTTCGACGCGCTCGACGGTTTCAAGGGCAAGACCCTGGTGATCGGTGGCGACGGCCGCTTCTACAACCGCGAGGTCATCCAGAAGGCCATCGCCATCGCAGCCGCCAACGGCTTCGGCAAGGTGATGGTCGGGCAGGGCGGCATCCTGTCGACGCCAGCCGCTTCGCATGTCATCCGCAAATACAAGACCTTTGGCGGCATCATCCTGTCGGCCAGCCACAATCCGGGCGGCCCGCATGAGGATTTCGGCATCAAGTACAATGCCGGCAATGGCGGCCCGGCGCCGGAAAAGCTCACCGACGCGATCTTCGAAAAGACCAAGGCGATTTCGAGCTTCAAGATCGCCGATATCGATCCGATCGACATCGACACAACAGGAACGGTCAAGGCCGCCGGCATGACGGTCGAGATCATCGATCCGGTCGTGGACTATGCCGCGCTGATGGAAAGCCTGTTCGATTTCGACGCCCTGCGCAAACTCTTCAAGTCCGGCTTCCGCATGCGCTTCGACGCCATGCACGCGGTGACCGGTCCCTACGCCAAGGAGATCCTGGAAAACCGGCTTGGCGCGCCCAATGGCACCTGCCGCAATTTCAAGCCGCTGCCGGATTTCGGCGGCCACCATCCGGACCCGAACCTTGTCCACGCCAAACACCTCTATGACGAGATGATGGGACCGGACGCGCCGGATTTCGGCGCCGCCTCGGATGGGGATGGTGACCGCAATCTGATCATCGGCAAGGGCATTTTCGTCACCCCGTCGGATTCGGTCGCCATGCTCGCCGCCAATGCGCGTCTGGCGCCCGGCTACAAGGCCGGTTTGAAAGGCATTGCCCGCTCGATGCCGACCAGTGGCGCGGCCGATCGCGTCGCTGAAAAACTCGGCGTCGGCATCTATGAGACGCCGACCGGCTGGAAATTCTTCGGCAATCTGCTCGATGCCGACATGGCGACGATCTGCGGCGAGGAGAGTGCCGGCACCGGCTCCAACCATGTCCGCGAAAAGGACGGCCTGTGGGCGGTGCTTTTGTGGCTCAACATCCTTGCCGCGCGTGGCGAAAGCTGCAAGCAGATCGTCACCGAGCACTGGGCGACCTACGGTCGCAACTACTATTCGCGGCACGATTATGAAGAGGTCGAGAGCGACCGCGCCAACGCGCTGGTCGACGAACTGCGTGCCAAGCTCGGCTCGCTGCCTGGCACCAGCGTGCGCGGCCTGAAAATCGCCAGCGCCGACGATTTTGCCTATCACGATCCGGTCGACGGTTCGATCAGCGAGCATCAGGGCATCAGGGTTCTGTTCGAAGGTGGTTCGCGGGTCGTCTTTCGGCTGTCCGGCACCGGCACGTCGGGCGCGACGTTGCGCGTCTACATCGAGCGCTACGAGCCGGACAAGTCTCGGCACGATCTCGACACCCAGGCCGCCCTTGCCGATCTGATTGCCGCGGCTGACGATATTGCCGGGATTCACAGCCATACCGGCCGCCCCAAGCCGAGCGTGATCACTTGAGAGTGGCTGCGCGCGTTTCACCTTCTCCCCTTGTGGGAGAAGGTGGTCGAGCGAAGCTCGGTCGGATGAGGGGTGCTCCAGCTTGGCGCAAACCGATGTCCAGATCACCAACGCCGCGTTCCTTCCAACACCCCTCATCCGTCTCGGCGCTGCGCGCCGATCCACCTTCTCCCGCCAGGGGAGAAGGTGAGGCGCGGGCATGACCCAGCTCGGCGCCACAGTCACCCGCGAAGGCATCCGCTTTGCCGCCTGGTCGCAGGCCGCCCGTCGGCTTTGGGTCTCGATCTTCGACGAGCAGGGCATGCGGGAAATCGAACGGCTCGAACTGCAGCGGGAAGGCGAGGGCGTCCACGCGCTGTTCGTTGCAGGTCTTGGCTCCGGAACCCGCTACGGTTTCCGCGCCGACGGGGACTATGCGCCGGAGCATGGACTGTGGTTCGACCCCGACAAATTGCTGACCGATCCCTACGCCGTCGAGATTGACAGGCCTTATGCCTACGACTGGCGGCTGGCCGATCGCCGGGGCGAGGGGGGCGATACCGCGTCGCTGATGCCGAAGGCGATCGCGGCTGCGCTACCGAAGCCTGTGCAGGCTGCGCCGCCGCTTTTCCGCGCCGGCGGCCTGGTCTACGAAATTCCGGTGCGCGCCTTCACCATGCTGCATTCGGACGTTCCCGAAAAATTGCGCGGAACAGTCGCCGCACTTGCTCAACCGGCGATCGTCGAGCACCTGAAAAAACTCGGCGTTGGCGCGGTCGAACTGATGCCGGTGACCGCGTCGATCGACGAACGGCATCTGCCGCCGCTCGGGCTGCGCAACGCCTGGGGCTACAATCCCGTGACGTTCATGGCCCTCGATCCGCGCCTTGCGCCGGGCGGCATCATGGAACTGCGAAACACGGTCGCTGTGCTGCGCCAGGCTGGTATCGGCGTCATCCTCGACCTCGTCTTCAACCACACCGGCGAGAGCGACAGGCTTGGTCCCACGCTGTCGCTGCGCGGCTTCGACAACCAGGCCTACTACCGGCACACACCTGATGGCAGGCTGGCCAACGACACCGGTACCGGCAACACAGTCGCTTGCGACCATCCTGTGGTCCAGGAGATGGTCCTCGACACGCTTCGCCATTTCGTCAGGGATGCCGGTGTCGATGGCTTCCGCTTCGACCTCGCTCCCATTCTGGGGCGGGTCGAGGGCACATTCGATGCCGAGGCGCCGCTGCTGAGAGCGATGCGCGATGACGCACTGCTGGCCGATCGCGTGTTGATCGCCGAGCCGTGGGACATCGGCCCCGACGGCTATCAGCTCGGCAATTTTCCAGCGCCCTTCCTCGAATGGAACGACAAGTATCGCGACGATGTCAGACGGTTCTGGCGTGGCGAGGCCGGCATGGTCGGCGCCCTGGCGACCCGGCTCGCCGGTTCGTCAGATGTGTTTGCCGCGAACGGGCAAGGCGCCAGCCGCAGTGTCAATTTCATCGCCGCCCATGACGGCATGACGCTCGCCGACATCGTGCGCTACGAGCGCAAGCACAACGAAGCCAATGGCGAGCAGAACCGCGACGGCCACAATGAAAACCTGTCCTGGAACAACGGCGTGGAAGGTGATGCGGACAACCCGGCCGTGGCAGCGGCTCGCCAGAACGACCAGCGCGCTCTGCTCGCCGCGCTGTTTGCCTCGCGCGGCACCATCATGCTGACCGCGGGCGACGAATTCGGCCGCACCCAGCAAGGCAACAACAACGCCTATGCCCAAGACAACGAGATCACCTGGCTCGACTGGGCCGGCCGCGACCAGGCGCTGGAGCGCTACACAGCGGCACTCTCGAGGCTGCGCCGATCGATGCCGGCGCTTTCCGACACAAGCTTCCTCACTGGCCAGCCGCCGGCAGGTTCGGAGATACCGGACGTCGCATGGCTTGCTGAGACGGGCGCGCCGCTCGATGAACAGAGCTGGCAGGATCCGCAGCGGCACCGTCTTGTCATGGTCCTGAGTGGCGCCAGCGATGACGGCCGCCGTCTTGCGGTGCTTATCAACGGCGATCGCCGGGCCTGCATGTTCACCTTGCCTGAACGAGACGGATTCTTCTGGGCCCCAGATATCGAAGCGCCGGATGCGGCGGATATCTCGCGGCCAATATCCGGGCGGACGATGATCTTCATGATCGAACGAGCGCAGGCCGGCACAAGGGAGAAGCGCAATGGCGGCGAGTGACAAGAAGGGATGGTGGCGCGGTTGCGTCATCTACCAGATCTATCCGCGCTCCTTCCAGGACACGACCGGCGATGGCAGCGGCGATCTCGCCGGTATCACATCGAGGCTCGCCCATGTCGCCTCGCTCGGTGTCGACGCCATCTGGCTGTCGCCTTTCTTCAAGTCGCCGATGGCCGATATGGGCTACGACGTGTCGGACTACTGCGATGTCGATCCGATGTTCGGCACGCTCGAGGATTTCGATGCGCTGGTCGCCGAGGCGCATCGTCTCGGCCTGAAGATCATCATCGACCAGGTGCTGTCGCATTCATCCGACAAGCACGACTGGTTTGTCGAAAGCCGCGCCAGCCGCGATAACCCCAAGGCCGACTGGTATGTCTGGGCCGATACCAAGCCAGATGGCGGCGCGCCAAACAACTGGCTCTCCGTCTTCGGTGGCCCGGCCTGGGAATGGGATTCGACCCGCCGGCAGTATTACATGCACAATTTCCTCCCCTCGCAGCCCGATCTGAATTTCCACAATCCGGAGGTTCAGGACGCGCTTCTGGAAACCGTGCGCTTCTGGCTGGAGCGCGGCGTCGACGGTTTTCGGCTCGATACGGTCAATTACTATGTCCACGACCGCTGGCTGCGCAGCAATCCACCCTTGGCATCAAGCGTCGCCGGCACCAACAGCGAGACCAACACCTACCTTTACCAGGAGCACCTGTTCGACAAGACGCAGCCGGAAAACCTGGCGTTCCTGCGCCGCTTCAGGGCGCTGCTCGACGAATATGACGACCGTGCTGCCGTCGGCGAGATCGGCGATGAAGGCCGCTCGCTGCAGACGCTCGCCGCCTATACCTCAGGCGGCGACAAGCTGCATATGTGTTACACCTTCGACCTGCTCGGTCCGCAGTTCTCGGCCGCGCATGTGCGTGGCTGCGTCGAAGCCTTCGAGGCGGCCGTCTCCGACGGCTGGGTCTGCTGGGCCTTCTCCAACCATGACGTGGCGCGCCATGTCAGCCGCTGGACAAGGCCGGACAGCGAGCCCGACGCGGTCGCAAGATTCTCGATCATGCTGCTCGCCTGCCTGCGCGGCTCGATCTGCCTCTATGAGGGCGAGGAACTCGGGCTGGAGGAGGCGGAGCTGGCCTATGAAGATCTGCGCGATCCCGTCGGCATCCGCTTCTGGCCAGGCGTCAAGGGCAGGGATGGGTGCCGCACGCCGATGGTGTGGGAGGCCGGCGCCGACAATGCAGGCTTCTCCACGGCCAGGCCCTGGCTGCCGATACCGGCCAGCCATCGCGCTCGCGCCGTCGACGTCCAGAATGCCGACACGGTCTCTGTGCTCGCGTCCTACCGGGCTGCGCTGGCCTTGCGCGGGGAGCATGAGGCGCTGATATCCGGCTCGATCCGCTTTCTCGACGCCGAGGGTGACCTGCTCGCTTTCATCCGCGACGGCGGCGGTGAAAGACTGCTCTGTGTCTTCAATTTCGCCGGAGGACCGGCCAATTGGCCGTTGCCGGGGGACATCCGAGCGGTTGCGCAGCTGGATGGCAATGCCGCGGTCGTCGAGACTGAGCTTTTGCTGCCAGCGCTCGGAGCCTTTTTGGGCAGGCTCGACTGATATCCCGCGACGTTACTGCACCAGCACGGCACGTCCGCATGTCGCGCCGGTGACCCGGACATCGGCCACGCCGAGATGCACGCCGAGCGTATCGAGCAGGCTGTAAAGCAATGTGTCGACTGGTGCGGTCACGGTTTTCAACAAAGCCAGCACCGGCTGCTTCACGACGCCGAGTATGGCGGTTAGGTCAAGCCCGATGATGCCAAGCGAACCGACGTAGAGCGACAGATCGTTGACAAGTGACGCGGTCAGCGTCTGGGTCAGGTCCCGTGTTGGCGTCGCCTTTATGATCTTGGCAGCGATCTCGGTTTTATTGAAGACCAGGTTGGTCGGGTTGACGTTGGTGACGTCGGCCCCAGCCGAACCCTTCACCTGTAGCAGCGGGATTTTTAGCAGCAGCAGATTGAGGCTGGCATCCGCGATGTTGGCGTCGGAGAACGATTGTTCGTTGCTGAAATCGGCAAAGGCAGTGGGGTTGCTATCGGTATCGCTGGCCGCAAGTTTCAGCGCGGCGACGCCAGGCTTCGCGGCAATGGTAACCTTCAGGCTGTCGGGGCCGGTCGGGCAGCTGATGTCGGTCAGCTTGGCCTCGGCATAGGCCACTTCGACATTCAGTGGCAACCTGACCGACAGCAGGCTGATGCCGCCGCTCAGGTTCGGATTACTGCCGACCCCAAGGGTGAACAGCAGCTTGATGCGCGTTTGCGCGGTGCGCACCACGGTGCCGGCTTCTCCAACCGCCAGCCATGGCGAGGATTGCGGCGGTTCGCCGATGGCGATGGCGAGCGTGGTCGACAGCACCCCGGGAATGGTGGCGCCGAGGGCGACGTCGACCTGTTTTGAACCGTTTGCCAGTCCGGCGGCGGCCGTCAGCATTCCCAAGGCGCTGGCGTCGACGCCGAGGCCGGCGGGCCTTTGCCCAAGGCCCAATTTGCCGACGGAGCCGAGATCGACCAGATGACTGAGCGGGATCTGGACCGTGCTGGTCGACTTGGACGCGATCGTCTGCAGGGCGACTTTGGCCGTGTTGCCAAGCCCGGGCACATTGGCCATGGCCGTGGCGATCTGGCCGACGGTCGCCTTCGATGCCAGCACATCCGAATACGACACGCCGGTCAGGTTCAGCTGTGTGGCAAGACCGTCCACGAAGGAGAGCACGCTCACATCCGCGGAGATCAGCGCGTTGTAGTCCATGACGCTGAGCGAGATGTTGCTGCCGAGAAGCCCGCCGAGAAGCGCGTTGAGGATACCGCCATCGAGGCTGGCGAGCCTCGATCCGACCGAGAATGTCGCCTGTGGCGTCATGCTGGCGGTGGCTTGGGTGCCGATGACGGGAGTGGGGATCAGGGAACTCGCGAAATAGCGGGCGGGGATCTTCTTCAGGGTGACACGGACGGCATTGTAGGGGGTTATGCTGGCCTGGAAACGCTGGCCCACATTGGCCCCGGATGCCACATATCGCCCGGGCGTGACCGTCACGACGGTTTTGCCGACCGCCGGCTCGATCGTCTGTCCCGAGCTTTGAACGACAACCCCTGGCATGCCGTTGTCGGTCAGCGTGGTAACGACCGCTGTATTGACATTGGTCATGTTCGAGGCGGCGGTGATCGCCGCCAGATCCACCATTGCCTGCGCTTCGCGGCGCTCGGTGTAGATCGAGGCTTCGTCGATGGCCACTGCGGCCAGCGCCAGCGCCACCGGCGCGCTCAATGCCGCCATGACGGTGAAGTTCGCTTTCCTGTCACTCAGCATCAACCGGGCAAGCCGACCGATCCCATTGCACGCATGCAGCAGCATTCAAATGCCCCCGACCCTGATCGTTGACTGGCGCCTGATCGTGGTCCCGGGCATGGCTATGCCCGGGAAAAGGTTCCAGATCGGCAGGTTGCGGGCGTCGTATTGGATGGACACCACGAACTGGCTTCCATCGGCCGAGCTGTCGTTGGCCTGGTAGGTCAACTTGCTGACATCCACGAAGGGATATCCGCCGGCATTGTTGGTGACGAAGCTGGCTACGAGCGTTTGACGTTCGGTTTGGTTCAACCCGGCAATTGCCGTGCGGGCGGCATCCGCTGCGATCTGCTGGATCGAGTTGGCGGCGCCGAAGTATATACCGTACGCAACCATTCCGAGTAGAAGAAGAATGAAAATCGGTGAAAGCAAGGCAAACTCAACCGCAGAGGTACCGCGCTCTTCTTGAAATTTCCGCATTAGTTGACGGATTTTGGGCAATTTACTTGCTCCGTTACTCATAGCCGCCGCGCGTCTGAAGCTCGAACCGTATAGAAGGTATTCGTAATGTAACCTCAGGTTGCTTAAGAACGCATTAAGACATTCCGGCAAACTGGCATGGCTCCCGATTCGCGGTGAAAAGTAGCGTCGAGGTGAAGAAACCAAGTCAAGCTTTTGGTTTCGGCTGGTGTTTCAGCGGCCACACCATAGCTTTCGTCCGCCTTACTTTGGGTGACCCAGAGAGTCTGTTGAAATAAAAATTCTCCGCGTTAGTGTCTGGGCACGAGCCGCAGGACGGGAACCAGCGGCGCGCTCAAAGGGGTCAGATATCGGCTCCAGGGCGTCAACACTTAATAGGCGCGCCAACGGCAGCGCCGACAGGGAGAACTTCATGCTGAAAAACATGCTGAAGGCGACTGTGTTCGCCACGACGATGACGCTGGCCGCCGGGACGTTCTACGCGCAGGCCTTTGCCGAGACCGTCTATAACAGGGGCACCGCCGCTGAATCGGAGTCGGTCGATCCGCACAAGACCTCCACGGTTTACGAAGCCAATGTCCTGCGCGACCTGTTCCAGGGCTTGGTCATGCAGGACCAGAAGGCCAATCTCATTCCTGGTGCCGCCGAGAGCTGGACGGTTTCGGACGACGGAACCGTCTATACGTTCAAGCTGCGCAAGGACGGCATGTGGTCGGATGGCAGCCCGGTTACGGCGGACGATTTCGTCTATGCCTTCCACCGGCTGGAGGATCCGGCGACCGGCGCCGAATATGCCTCGATGCTGTATCCGGTAAAGGGTGCGGAGGACGTCAACACCAAGAAGGGCAAGCCTGAGGACATGGGCGTCAAGGCGATTGACGCAAATACCCTGGAGGTCACGCTGAAGGCGCCGACGCCCTACTTCCTGGAGATGCTGACCCACCAGGCGACCTATCCGGTGAGCAAGGCCTCCATCGAAAAGCTCGGCGCCGATTGGATCAAGCCCGGCAATCTCGTTTCGAACGGCGCCTATACGCTGGCCGAATGGGTTCCCAACGATCATATGAAGCTGGTCAAGAACCCGAAATTCTGGGATGCGGCGACCGTCAAGTTCGACGTCGTCAACTACATCCCGACCGAGGACCGCTCTTCGGCGATGAAGCGCTTCGAGGCAGGCGAACTGGACAGCTACGACGACCTTCCGACTGAACAGCTCGCCGATCTCAAGACCAAGTTTGGCGACCAGATCCACGTCGGACCGTATCTCGGCACCTATTATTATGCGATCAAGACCGACAAGGCGCCGTGGGATAATGTAGAGCTGCGCAATGCCATCTCGATGGCGATCGACCGCGACTTCCTCGCCGAAAAAGTCTGGCAGAACTCGATGCTGCCCGGCTATTCAATGGTGCCTCCCGGCATCGAAGGCTACACGCCGGCAATGGCCAAATATGCGGACATGCCGCAGATCGACCGCGAGGATGCGGCCAAGAAGATCCTCGAGAAACTCGGCTATACGCCCGAAAAGCCGCTGAAGATGGAAATCCGCTATAACACGTCGGAAAACCACAAGAACACTGCGGTGGCGATCCAGGAACAGCTGAAGCCGCTTGGCGTCGACGTCACGCTGCTCAACACCGACACCAAGACCCACTACTCCTTCCTCGAGCAGAAGGGCAACTATGATCTGGCACGTGCCGCCTGGATCGCCGACTACAAGGATCCGGAAACCTTCCTCGGCATCTCGCGCAAAGCCAGCGGCAACAATTATTCGGACTACAACAGCCCGGCCTATGAAGCGGCCATGGACAAGGCCGCCGCCGCCGGCGGCAACCCCGAACAGCGCATGAAGGAACTGGCCGACGCCGAACGCATCCTGGTCGACGACGTCGGCCAGATACCGCTCCTCTATTACAGCTACCACGATATCGTCTCCTCGAAGCTGCATGGCTTCGTCGACAACGTGATGGACGTGCATCCGTCGCGCTTCGTCAGCAAGGACTAACCCTGGCCAAGCCACCGCGCCCTCCAGGCGCGGTGGCGATGGTTTGCCATCGCATCGGCCCGGGTACCGGAATTCGATTTCGGCAATGCCGGTGCGAAGATTTGAAAGCTGGAGCGCGGCCGTCCAACTGGACGCGCGCGGCTCTGGATCAAGCGGGGCACCGATGCTGCGATACGTATTACGGCGGCTTCTGACCGCCATTCCAACGCTGTTCGTCATCGTGACAATGGCGTTTTTCCTGATGCGCGTCGCGCCGGGCGGTCCATTCAACCAGGAGCGGGGGCTCAGTCCCGAGATCAGGGCCAATCTCGAAGCCCAGTTCGGCCTCAACGACCCGCTCTGGCTACAATTCGTCCACTATCTCGGCAATCTGTTGCGCGGCAATTTCGGCCCGAGCTACAACATGCCGGATTTCACCGTCACCGAACTGTTCGCCAAGGGGCTGCCGATTTCGGTTCAGCTCGGCGCCTCGGCGCTCGTCCTGGCGCTGCTGCTCGGTTCCGTGCTCGGCACCATTGCGGCGCTCAATCAGAACAAGCTTGGCGACTATACGGTGATCGCGCTGGCGACGGCCGGCAGCACCATCCCAACCTTCGTCATCGCGCCGGTGATCCAACTCCTGTTCGGGCTGACCTGGAGGCTGCTGCCGATCGGTGGGTGGGGCGATGGCGCTTTCATCAACAAGGTCGGTCCGGTGCTGACGCTCGCCCTGCCGCAGATCGCCATCGTCGCCCGGCTGATGCGTGGCTCGATGATCGAATCCTTGCGGTCCCACCACATCCGCACGGCGCGCGCGCTGGGCCTGTCCGACTGGTCGGTGGTGGTCAAGCATGCTTTGCGCGGCGCCATCCTGCCGATCGTCTCCTTCACCGGTCCGGCGGCGGCGGCACTGCTGACCGGCTCGGTCATCGTCGAGACGATCTTCTCCATCCCAGGCGTCGGCCGCTATTTCGTCGATGCCGCGCTCAATCGTGACTACACGCTGGTGATGGGAACGGTGGTGGTGATCGCCATCTTTACCATTGTCTTCAACCTGTTCGTCGACGTCATGTACGCGGTCGTCGATCCGAGAGTGCGCTATGACTGACATCGCGGCCACAGTCGCCCCCACCGTCATCGGCCGTTCGCTCTGGGGGGATGCCTGGGCGCGGCTCAAGGCCAATCGCGCCGCCATGTTCAGCCTGTATTACCTTGCCCTGATCGGGGTCGTCAGCGTGTTCGGGCCATGGTTCGTGCCGCATCAATACACCACCATTTATGCCGACTATGTGCGCATGCCGCCAAGCCTGTCAGCTTATCCGAAGGCCGACATGATCGAGACGGCGCTCACCGAAGCGATCAAGCGCATGCGGGTCGACATCAAGGAATGGCGGCAGGAAGGCAACCAGGTCTTCGTCACCGTCAAGTCGACCAGGCCGATCGACGATCGCAACATCCGCTATCTTGACCGATCCGATGCCTTTGACGACACCAAGATCGAGAGCAAGTCGCCGGACGGTCTCGAAGTGACGATGAGCGCCTCGATCAAGCAGCAATATTTCCTGTTCGGCACCGACAACACCGGACGGGACCTGTTGTCGCGCACGCTGATGGCCGGGCGTATATCGCTGGCCATCGGCCTGCTCGCGGGCGTCGTGGCGGTGGTCATCGGCGTGGTCTACGGGGCCGCTGCCGGTTTTGCCGGAGGCAAGGTCGACGAGGTGATGATGCGCATCGTCGACGTGCTCTATTCCTTGCCCTTCATCTTCTTCGTCATCATGCTGGTGGTGTTCTTCGGCCGCAACTTCGTGCTGATGTTCCTGGCCGTCGGCGCCGTGCTGTGGCTCGACATGGCGCGCATCGTGCGCGGCCAGGCACTGTCGATCCGCCGCCAGGAATATGTCCAGGCGGCGGAAGCCATGGGCGTCGGCCAGCGCGGCATCCTGCTGCGCCACGTCATCCCCAACCTGCTCGGCCCGGTGGTCATCTACATGACGCTGCTGGTGCCGCAGGTGATCATCCTGGAAAGCTTCCTATCGTTTCTCGGCCTCGGCGTGCAGGAGCCGATGACCAGCTGGGGCGTTCTGATCTCGGTCGGCGCCAAGAACATCGGCACCGCCAACTGGCTGCTCCTGTTCCCCGCCTTCTTCCTCGTCTCGACGCTGTTTGCGCTGAACTTCGTCGGCGACGGCCTGCGCGACGCACTCGACCCGAGGGATCGCTAAGATGGGGATCGCTAAGATGCGGATCGATAAAGAGGGGGACCGCTGAGATGGCTGCTTCCGAAACGATCCTCAGCGTCAAGGATTTGCGTGTCCGCTTCCGCACGCTCGACGGCGCCGTCGAGGCGGTCAAGGGCATAAACATCCATGTCAAATCGGGCGAGACCGTTGCCGTGGTCGGCGAATCCGGCTCCGGCAAAAGCCAGACGATGATGGCGGCGATGAGCCTGCTGGCGTCGAATGGCGAAGCGACAGGCAGCGTCGACTATCGTGGCCGCAATCTTCTAACGCTCAGCAAATCCGAGCTCAACAAGGTCCGTGGCCGCAAGATCAGCATGATCTTCCAGGAGCCGATGACTTCGCTCGATCCGCTCTATTCGATCGGCAACCAGTTGATCGAACCGATCCGCCGGCATCGGGGTCTGAATGTCGCCGAGGCGCGTGAAGAGGCGCTCAAACTGCTGCGGCTGGTGCATATTCCCGATCCCGAGCGGCGGATGAAATCCTATCCGCACGAAATGTCGGGTGGCCAGCGCCAGCGTGTGATGATCGCGATGGCGCTCGCCAACGACCCTGACATATTGATCGCCGACGAGCCGACGACGGCGCTCGATGTGACCATACAGGCGCAGATCCTGATGCTTCTGGCCGAATTGCAGCGCAAGCTCGGCATGGCGATCGTCTTCATCACCCACGATCTTGGCATCGTCCGCCGCTTTGCCGATCGGGTCTATGTCATGCGCCAGGGCGAGGTTGTCGAGGAGGGGGAGGCGGAGGCCATCTTCGTCAACCCACAGCATGCCTACACGAAAATGCTGCTGGCGGCCGAGCCGACCGGCAGCAAGGCGCCGCCGCCCGCCAACGCCCCAGTGCTGCTCGAAGGCAGGAATGTCGAAGTGACGTTCAGGATCGGCGGCGGGTTTCTTGCTGGCGAACCGCTGATGCTGCGTGCAGTCGATCACATCTCGATCCGGCTGCAGCGCAACCAGACCATCGGCATCGTTGGTGAATCCGGCTCGGGCAAGTCGACGCTTGGCCGCGCCTTGCTGCGGCTGTTGCCGAGTGACGGGCTCATCCGTTTCGGCGATCGCGACATTTCCCAAGCCGACAGGCAGGCGATGCGGCCGCTGCGGCGCCAGATGCAGCTCGTCTTCCAGGACCCGTTCGGCTCGTTGTCGCCGCGCATGACTGTCGGCCAGGTCATCACCGAAGGACTTCTGGTGCATGAGCCTGACCTTTCGGGCAAGCAGCGTGATCAACGCGCGGTCGAGGCATTGCGCGAGGTCGGCCTCGACCCCAACGCCCGCAACCGCTACCCGCACGAATTCTCCGGCGGTCAGCGGCAGCGCATCGCCATTGCCCGCGCCATGATCCTGAAGCCCAGGCTGGTGGTGTTGGATGAGCCGACTTCGGCGCTCGATCGCTCTGTGCAGAAACAGATCGTCGAACTGCTGCGCAAGCTGCAGGCGGACCACGAATTGTCCTATCTCTTCATCAGCCACGATCTGTCGGTCGTGCGCGCCATGGCCGACTACATCATCGTCATGAAACAGGGCAAGATCGTCGAGGAAGGGCCGACCGAGGCGATCTTCAGCAATCCGCAGCACGCCTACACACAGACGCTGATGGCCGCCGCGATCGACGTGACGCGATTTCGCCTGAGCGCCTGAACCGGGCTCTGCACCGAGGCGTTGGCTGTCCGCTCAATTCGCGGTCCTCGGGCACTTGCGCGCTCG
This sequence comes from Mesorhizobium sp. M7A.F.Ca.US.005.03.1.1, assembly GCF_003997975.1. Lineage (NCBI taxonomy): Bacteria > Pseudomonadati > Pseudomonadota > Alphaproteobacteria > Hyphomicrobiales > Phyllobacteriaceae > Mesorhizobium > Mesorhizobium sp. M7A.F.Ca.US.005.03.1.1. The sequence continues at coordinate 2,867 of NZ_RZRO01000091.1, read as the reverse complement.
CACGGCGGCAATGGCATCCTGTTGCTGCTTAAGCCGGTCGATCCTGGCTGTTTCACGGTTGGCTACCGCGGTCTTCACGCGTGAGCCGCCGAGCAGCCAGCGTGGAACATTGGTGTTGGCGACCTTGCCGCGCGTGATTGCCGTTTGCGAGATGTCACGGGCGACGTCTCCCATCGCACTGTTGAGGTCGGTGCACGTCATTGAATCGTATTTCGCTGGATCGACGGTTCTGCCGAGCGATGAACAGCCAGCGACGAGAACCAGCGTCATCACAAGAATCAAGGGCGGGGCTGTGGTTGAATTCAAATTCATGTCGCACTCGGCCCGCCGTTTCACTCATTCCATCAGGTTAATCGACCCTAGAGCCGACGGGCCTTTTCGTCAAAATATGCGGCCGCGAAGGAACCTGCCACAGGGCTCGGCCATGCGGTCGACAGCAGGAACATCCCCAGTCTGAATTGCTATTTGCCGGGTGTGGAGTTCAATCGCTGGCAAACGGAGAGTGCCGGTTCCGGCGACGTCGAGGCGGCTTTCCTAAGCTGCTTCGGCCACCAACGTCGACGAGGGACCGCCGAGCACTGTCTGAGCGATCTCGGCGTCATTTTCATCGACATGCGCCGTCACCAGGACGACGCCCTCGGCCACGTCCTGATCATCCGCCTTCATGGCGCGCAGGGCGAATGTTCCAAACAGACCGCCGGCAACGCCGCCACAGACCGCGCCAGCCACCGCTGTTGGCAATACGCTCGCAGCAACAGGATTGATGCCAACTGCCGCAACGGCGCTCAGACATGCCAACCCGCCGGCAGCAGCGCCCAGTACCGATCCCAAAGCGGAAACCCAAACAGATCCTGCCCCGTCATTGTAAGGCCCGATGATCGCGATCTGTACGCGAGGAATTCCGGCCGCCACCAGGTTGCTAGCGACCCGCGTCGCATCGGCGTGGGAATCAAAAAGTCTGCTAATCGTCGGCATGGTCGCTTAACGCTTCGGGCTGTTCAGCAGCGTGTCGGTGAGGAATGACGCGGCAATCAGGTCGTCAACCTCGATTCGGCCCTCGCCGCCCTCCATGATGGCCGCGACCTTCTGGAAGGTCTTCATCTCGTCTTCGGTAATCTGGGCTTGCTGCATCCTGGCCTTGATCTCTGTTACTCGCGTGCTCAGGGCATCGGATCGTTTGGTCTCACGGTTCGACATGCTGCTGCTCTTGGTTTCATCGATCATTTTTGCCCGCCACCCCGAATTTGGGGCAAGCGCATGCGTTTCCAACCTGGACTTCGGTCGGGCAGGGGTCAGACCTAAGTCTGGCTAGGGGCAATTGTCTTGCCGACGGTGCTGCCAAAAGCATGATCAAAGGGCCTCTCGTGGCCCGATTCCTTCAAGAATCGGGCCGGAGATCTGTGGTCAGTACCCGTCGTTCTCGATCACCACGGGATGGTGCCGATGGTGGTGGCGATGGGTGGAGACGGAACCTGTCACGACAACGGTATCGCGGTGATGATGCCGGCGCCCATGGTCGTAGAACGCCACAGTACCATGGCGGCGGTGGTGTAAGCGCTGACCGTCTTCGTTGATGATCTTGACGCTGCCGTGATGTCGATGATGGGTTCTAACAACCACATCGGCTTCGGCTGCCGAAGCCACGACGGGCAGTCCAATGGAAAGCGCCAACGCGCACATGATCATTGTTTTCATTGCAATTTCTCCGTTTTCTTAATTAGCCCTTCATTGGATTAACTGCCCCTGATCGCTTTGGTTCCGGTGGTCCGGCATCGGCCCGAACGTTCACTGTCACCGCCGGATCTGGTCAACGACGGAACATTAGACGTGCCTGATGGTTTTATTTCTCGCAGCCGGGATCACGATTTGGTGTCTGCTGCGGATCAGTCGGCAAAGACTGGTCGGCCCGCGTTCTCCGCCAGAGGCGCGGGCTTCCCCCAGGCAACAGGAGAGAGATCATGAACAATATCATTTGGCTCGTTGGAGCTGTGGTCATCGTGATAGCGATCTTGAGCTTTTTTGGCCTCCGCTAGCCGGACGCGCGTACCAGTTGAGATGTTTTCCGGAATCTGTTCGCGAGCGCACGCACGAAGGCATCAGGCGGCCGGTTGAGACCGTCTGGTTGCTGTCCAGTGCAACAGGCATCGCTGTCGGCCGGCGGGGAGACGCGAGTAATCTCGCTTGAGGGGCAGGTGGAGCGCCGAAGTCGGGATGCGCTAACTCTTTGTTTTTTCTGGTCGGAGTGGCAGGATTTGAACCTGCGACCCCCTCGTCCCGAACGAGGTGCGCTACCAGGCTGCGCTACACTCCGTGACCAGACCGCGGGCTTATAGCCGCCACACTTCGTTCCTGCAAGCGGCATGGCAGCACTTCTGTCGCATTTCATCGGCTTTCGTCGAGCATAGCCCGAAAGGCTCGGATTCCCTCCTGGGATAAACGTGGCTTAAAGCCTTCTGTGCTAAGCCGCAGTCCTCGACAACTCGTAATTTCCGCCACTCGGAGTTTTCCAGTCTTGTCCTTCAGCATCGTTGGCGACGCCCGGCCCAACAGTTTCGAGTTCGAAACCGAAGCGCTGATCAAGCCATCCGGCTTTCGAGAATATGATGCGCGCTGGTGGTTTGGCCATCCCGGCTCCGCGCAACTGCCGGAGCTCAATCTGATTGGCGTCCAGGCGCTCGGAATGGGGCTTGGCACGCTGATCCGCCGTGTCGGTGCCGGTCCCGATATCGTCACCGGGCACGATTTCCGCTCCTATTCGCTTGGCATCAAGCTGGCGCTGGTGTCCGGTTTGATGGCTGCAGGCGCTCGGGTGAGGGACATCGGACTGGCGTTGTCGCCGATGGCCTATTTCGCCCAGTTCGCACTGG
>NZ_RZRO01000090.1:0-26714 GCF_003997975.1 Mesorhizobium sp. M7A.F.Ca.US.005.03.1.1 | reverse complement strand
GTGGGAATGAGGCTCATGAAATCACGGTCTTGTTTTATCGCAATTCCGAATGGAAAACCGCTTCGTACTTTTCCTGGAATTGCTTGTGTTCAGAATGTCAGAGAGCGGCGGAAAGCCAGGATCTTTCGCAGGACGGCACAATCGATATCGGCCGGAACCGGGCGTTCGCCGGTGACCATGGGCAGGAATTCGGTATCGGGAATGTCGAGGAGCCTCTCATATTGGTCGATTTCCTCGTTGGTCAAGACGCCGATCTCAGCGTCGGCGAAAGTGCCGAGGATCAGGTCCATCTCGCGCATGCCGCGATGCCAGGAGCGAAACAGAAGCTTGCGGCGGCGCACGTCCAGCCCCTCGCTTGATCTCGTCGTTCCGGTCATCGTACCGCATCCTTGCTTGCTGCGGCGCATATAGCGTGGATAGAAGGGGCTGTCAGCCTTGCGCTGCCGCCGTCGCAACATAAGCTGACATCATGCGTCCGACCATCCTCGATCCCTTGTTTGTCCCGATCACGTCGCTTGCAGGCGTCGGACCGAAAGTCGGTGCGCTGATCGAGAAGGTTGTTCCGGCCGATCTCGGCGACCGCGCGGCGCGTGCCGGCGATCTTCTGTTCGTGCTGCCGCACACCGTCATCGACCGGCGCAGTCGGCCTGGTATCGCGGGATCCGCGGAAGGCCAGATCGTCACGCTCGATGTGCGCATCGACCGCCACCAGCCGCCACCGCGTGGCAATAGGTCGGTTCCCTACCGGGTCTTCGCCCATGACGATACCGGAGAGATCGCGCTGACCTTCTTCCATGCTCACGCCTCCTATCTCGAAAAGGCGATGCCCGAGGGCGAGCATGTCGTGGTCTCGGGCCGCATGGAATGGTTCAACGGCCGCCCGAGCATGGTCCACCCCGACCATATTGCGCTGGCCAGCGAGGCGGAAAACCTGCCGCTGGTCGAACCGGTCTATCCCCTGACAGCCGGGCTCTCGGGCAAGGTGCTGCGCCGGGCGATCGGCCAGGCGCTGACGCGCGTGCCTGAATTTCCCGAATGGCAGGACGGCGCCTTCATGCGGCGGCACACCTTTGCGGCCTTTGGCGATGCGCTTGCCCGCATCCACAATCCGGCTGACCCGATTGACGTCTCCATCGATGGTGCCGCCTGGCGGCGGCTCGCCTATGACGAGTTGCTGGCGGGCCAGGTCTCGCTGGCGCTGGTGCGAGCGAAAGTCCGCAGGCTGTCCGGGCGACCCCTGGTCGGCGACGGCCGCATCGTCGAAAAACTGCGGGCCGCACTGCCCTATTCGCTGACATCAAGCCAGGAGTTTGCGCTGGCCGAAATCAATGCCGACCTCGCCGACCCAGAGCGCATGCTGCGGCTTCTCCAGGGCGATGTCGGTTCCGGCAAGACCGTCGTCGCGCTGCTGGCCATGGCGCGTGCCGTCGAGGCCGGCGGCCAGGCAGCCTTGATGGCACCGACCGAAATCCTGGCGCGCCAGCATCTTGCGACCATCACGCCGCTTGCCGCCAAGGTAGGGCTTCGCATCGCCATCCTCACCGGTCGCGAGAAGGGCCGCGAACGCGCGGATACGCTGGCCGGCCTGGCAAGCGGCGAGATCGACATCGTCGTCGGCACCCACGCGCTGTTCCAGGAGACCGTCACCTTCAAAGACCTCGTCTTTGCCGTCATCGACGAGCAGCATCGTTTCGGCGTCCATCAGCGGCTTGCCATCACCGCCAAGGGCGACGCGCCAGACATGCTGGTGATGACGGCCACTCCTATCCCGCGCACCCTGGTGCTGACCGCTTTCGGTGACATGGACGTGTCGAAACTGACGGAAAAACCGGCCGGCCGCCAGCCGATCCGTACCGTTACGCTGCCGCTCGAGCGGCTCGACGAACTGGTCGACCGCATGGTGGACGCCGTCGCCGGCGGCCAGAAGATCTACTGGATCTGTCCGCTGGTCGAGGAATCCGAAGAGATCAAACTGATGTCGGCCGAAGACCGCTTCGCCTCGCTGAAACCATTGTTCGGCGATCGCATCGGTCTCGTTCACGGCCGCATGAAGGGTGCAGAGAAGGACGAGGCGATGCGCGCCTTCAAGCAGGGCGAGACACGCATCCTGATCGCCACCACCGTCATCGAGGTCGGCGTCGACGTGCCGGACGCCACCGTCATGGTCATCGAGCATGCAGAGCGCTTCGGCCTTGCCCAACTGCACCAGCTTCGCGGCCGGGTCGGACGCGGTGACAAGCCTTCCTCATGCGTGCTGCTCTACAAGGACCCGCTCGGCGAGACCGCAAAACGCCGGCTGTCGGTGATGCGCGAGACCGAGGATGGGTTCCTGATCGCCGAGGAGGACCTGAAGCTGCGCGGCGAAGGCGAATTGCTGGGCACCCGCCAGTCGGGCACGCCGGGCTTCCAGGTGGCTCGCATCGAGGCGCATGCCGACCTTCTGGAGGCCGCCCGCGACGATGCCAGGCTGATCCTGTCACGCGATCCGGAGCTGCAATCGCAGCGTGGTGAGGCGTTGCGCCTGCTGCTTTACTTGTTCGGTCGCGACGAAGCCGTGCGGCTTCTGCGCGCCGGCTGATCCAGGGCGGCAACCGAAGGGTTGGCCAGCATCCCTTCGATCGGCTCGCCATTCACGACAACCATTTGCTTTACTTCGGGCGCCACCAGACCGGCGGAGACGATCAGCTTGGCGCCATCCTCGATCGTCATGTCGAGCAGCACGATGTCCGACTTCGGCACATACATCAGGAAGCCCGTGGTCGGGTTTGGCGTGCACGGCATGAATACGGCGATCAGCGGATCGCCTTCCTGGTCGAGCTTCTGGTTGATCTCGGTTTCCTTTTCACTGGCGACGAACACCAGCGACCACACGCCCTTGCGCGGATATTCGACCAGCCCGACCTGGCGGAACATGTCACCCTTGTTCGACAGCACGGTCTCGAAAATCTGTTTCAGCGAGCCGTAGATGCCGCGCACCAGCGGCATGCGGCCAAGCAGGCGCTCGCCGAAATTGACGATGGCGCGGCCGACGATGTTTGCCGTCAGGAAACCGATCAGCGTGATCAGGATAAGCGCCACGATCAGTCCGAACCCCGGCACCGGAAACGACAGGTAGGTGTCAGGGCTGTAGCGGGCCGGAATATAAGGCTTCACCCAGGAATCGACCCAGCCGATGAACGACCAGGCAATGTAGGCGGTGATCGCCAAGGGCGCGCAGACGATGAAGCCCGTGAGGAAATAGTTCCTCAGCCGGGTCATGCCGGAGGTCTTGGGAGCATCGGACATGGTTCACCGGAGCGCGGGTTGCAGCGCAACATTAGTGAACCGGACGAAGCTTTGGAACTGCGAAGTTTTTAAAGAGCCGATTATGCCGCTACTTCCAACGGCTCAATCTTCTCGAGCTCCGGCGCCAGCTTTCTGGCTTCGGTTTCAAGCTCATAGGCCTGTTGAAAATTCATCCAGAATTCGGGCGTGGTGTTGAAAAATCTGGCGAGGCGAAGAGCGGTATCGGGAGTCAGGCCGATCTCTTCCTTGGCAATGCGTTCGATACGGGTGCGCGGAAGGTTGAGCTTTTTCGCCAGCGCGCCTGCACTCATGCCGAGCGGGACGAGATATTCTTCACGCAGGAATTCTCCAGGATGAACTGGACGTGCGAACTTCGATGCCATTCGGCCCAACCTCCGGTCTGGAAGGCAAAACCTATTCCACCGTCACCGATTTCGCCAGATTGCGTGGCTGATCGACGTCGGTGCCCATGAACACGGCGGTGAAATAGGCCAGCATCTGTATCGGCAGCGCATAGATGATCGGCGAGATGATTTCGGGCACATCCGGCAGCACGATTGTTTCCATCGTCTTCACGCTCACCTGCGCTGCGCCCTTGCTGTCGGTGATCAGGATGATCTTGCCGCCGCGCGCCGCCACTTCCTGCATGTTGGAAACGGTTTTCTCGAAGATCCGGTCATGCGGCGCGATGACGATGACAGGCATGTTCTCGTCGATCAGCGCGATCGGCCCATGCTTCAGTTCGCCGGCTGCATAGCCTTCGGCGTGGATGTAGGAGATTTCCTTGAGTTTCAACGCGCCTTCCATGGCCAGCGGGAAGTTGGTGTCGCGGCCGAGATAGAGCACGTCCTTGTAGCGCGAGAGTTCGCGCGCGATCCGCTCGATCTGCTCTTCAAGCTTGAGCACCTGGTTGGCGTAGCGCGGCGCTTCCGAAAGCGCGCGCACCAGGGTTTTCTCCTGTTCCTTCGAAATCATACCGCGCGCCACGCCGGCGCGCACCGCAAGCGCGGCCAGCACGGAAAGCTGGCAGGTGAAGGCCTTGGTCGAGGCGACGCCGATCTCGGGTCCGGCAAGCGTCGGCAGCACGACGTCGGATTCGCGCGCCATGGTCGATTCGCGCACATTGACGATCGCGCCGATCTTCATGCCGGCTTTGCGGCAATAACGCAGTGAGGCCAGCGTGTCGGCGGTCTCGCCCGATTGCGAGATGAAAAACGCCGCATCGTTCTCCGAGAGCGGCATTTCGCGGTAACGAAATTCGGAGGCGACATCGATGTCGACGGGCAGGCGCGCGTAGCGCTCGAACCAGTACTTGCCGATCAGGCCGGCCAGATACGCCGTGCCGCAGGCCGAGATCGCCAGCCGACCAATTTTGGCGAAGTCGAACGGCAGGTCGAGCGGCTTCGACACTCCGGAGACGAAATCCACGTAATGCGCCAGCGTGTGCGAGATCACCTCGGGCTGCTCATGGATTTCCTTTTCCATGAAATGGCGTCGGTTGCCCTTGTCGACCATGAAGCTGGTCGACAGCGACTGCTGGCGTTTGCGCTCTACCTTTGTGCCGCCGATATCGAAGATCTCAACACTATTGCGGCGCACCACCGCCCAGTCGCCATCTTCGAGATAGGTGATCGAATTGGTGAACGGGGCGAGCGCGATGGCGTCGGAGCCCAGGAACATCTCGCCATCGCCATGGCCGACGGCCAAAGGCGGACCATTGCGGGCGCCGACGATCAAATCCTCGTCGCCTTTGAACATGATCGCCAGCGCAAATGCGCCTTCCAGCCGCTTCAGCGCCTGGTGCGCGGCTTCGACCGGCTTCAGCCCCTTGGCGAGTTCGCGGGCCACCAGATGCGCCACGACCTCGGTGTCGGTCTGCGACGAAAAAGAATAGCCGTCGCGGACCAGTTCGTCGCGCAGTTCGGCGAAATTCTCGATGATGCCGTTGTGGACGATGGCGACGCCGTCGGAAAAATGCGGATGCGCATTGGTCTCGTTGGGCACGCCATGCGTCGCCCAGCGCGTGTGGCCGATGCCGATCGTGCCATCGAGCGGCTCGTCCTTGAGCCGGCGCTCCAGGTTGATCAACTTGCCTTCGGCGCGGCGGCGGGCGAGTTCGCCACGCTCGATGGTCGCGACGCCGGCCGAATCATAGCCACGGTACTCCAACCGCTTCAGCGCATCGACGATGAGCGGCGCAACCTGCGAGTGGCCGACGATTCCAACGATACCGCACATGCAGAAAGCCCCCGATTCCCCGGAAAACCAGCGCTATTTAGGGATGGCCGGCCTGCCGTGGAAAGTCACATTGCATTTCGTCCCGTATAACGGAACGCTCATTCTGTCGATGCACCATGACAGGCCGCTCTTGCAATCCGGTTACTGCAATCGTTCGGTTGCGGGCTGGTCTTACTTTTTCTTCGCCGCCGCCGCCGAAGCAAAGCGCTCGCGCAACTCCTTGCCCTTGCCTGGAATGGTCTTCTGGCGGGCGCGGCCGAAGGCCAGCGCGTCGTCGGGCACGCTTTCGGTGATCACGCTGCCTGAGGCGATGTAGCCGCCCTTGCCGATGGTGACAGGCGCCACCAGCGACGAATTGGAGCCGACAAAAGCGCCCTCGCCGATGTCCGTGAAGAATTTCGAATAGCCGTCATAATTGCAGGTAATGGTGCCGGCGCCGATATTGGCCCCAGCACCGACACGGGCGTCGCCGATATAGGTCAAATGGTTGACCTTGGCGCCCTCTTCGATGACCGCCTGCTTGACCTCGCAGAAATTGCCGACCTTGGCCTTGTTCCTGAGATCGGCGCCCGGCCGCAGCCGCGCGTACGGCCCGACATCGCAATTCGACGCAATGGTGGCGCCCTCGATATGGCTGAAGGCATGGACCTTGGCGCCCGTGGCAATCTTCACACCCGGACCGAACCAGACATTGGGCTCGACGATGGTATCAGTGCCAATCTCGGTGTCATGCGAGAAATACACGGTCTCCGGCGCGATCAGCGTCACGCCCGACAGCATCGCCTCATGCCGCCGGCGCGCCTGCCAGATAGCTTCGGCTTGCGCCAGTTCGGCGCGGTTGTTGATGCCGAGTGCGCTTTCGAAACTGGCTTCGGTGGCCACGACATCGAGGCCTCGCGCACTGGCGATCTCGACAATGTCGGTGAGATAATACTCGCCCTTTGCATTCTTGTTGCCGACCCGATCGAGCAGCGCCAGCGCATGGGCGCCGGCCACCGCCATCATGCCGGCATTGCAGAAGGTTATTTTCCTCTCCTCCTCGGAGCAGTCCTTCTCCTCGCGGATGGCGGTCAGCTTGCCGTCCTTTTCGATCAACCGGCCATAACCAGTCGGACTGGGCGGGCGGAAGCCGATCACGACGACGGCAGCGCCTTCAGCCAGTTTCAGCCGCGCCATGGTCAGCGCATCTGCATCGATCAGCGGCGTGTCCCCGAACATGACCAGGATATCGTCATAACCCTTTGATATTGCATCGCGCGCGGCAAGCACGGCGTGCGCGGTGCCAAGGCGCTTTTCCTGCACGAAAGTCTCGGCCTTGGGCGCGAACTTTGCCGCGGCCTTGCGCATCTCGTCGGCGCCATGGCCGATCACCAGTGCCTGGCTGCCGGCACCCGCCTCTTCCGCTGCCTTCACCACATGGGCGACCATCGGCAGCCCGGCAATCTGGTGCAGCACCTTCGGCAGCACGCTCTTCATGCGCGTGCCTTCGCCGGCGGCGAGGATGACGGACAGGCAGGATCTCTGGCTCATGGATGGGCAACCATATGAAAGGGTTGGGAATCAAGACAGGGTAGCAGTGGGCCCATGCTTCACCAATGCGGTTAAATTCCGGTGAGATGGCGGAGCAGCTGACTCTTAATCAGCGGGTCTTAGGACAGAATTCGGCAGTCAGCACCCCTACAACAGGCCGTGTTTCCTGAATTCCGCCTGCTCGTCACCCGATATCCAGCCAAACACCTTCAGCTTGCCATCGCGCTTTTCGACGAGATAGTTGATCGCAAAGTCGATGGTCACGAGACTCCCATCCTTGCGTTCATAGTCACCGGACCAGTTTACCTCAGCCACGCAATGGTCCTGATCGATTGGCATCACCGAGACATCGACGCAGGTCATTCTCTTGCTGCCGAGGGCACGATAGGCCTCAAAACCCTTTGTCATAATGGCCTTCAACTGCTCGCCATTCTCGCCAACCATGACCGCCGCCGGCGTCACCGAGACAAAACCCGCCGAATACATGTCCGCGACGTCGTTGAGATCGACGGTGTCGGCGATCGCGTCATTGTAGATTTTCTCATAGGCCTTGAAGAATTTTCGCACATCCGCCTTGGCTACCATTCTCGCCTCCCGGCTCGAAAAAGTGTTGGTCAACGGCACTGCAAATGCGGGCTGGTGTGCATCGTTCCCGTGCGGGGGAGACTACCCCAGCCGCCCCAGCACTGGAAAATTCTCCAGCAGCCAATACGACACGGTCTGCACGCCACCAGTCAGAAAAAACACGCCGGCGATCACCAGCAGCGCGCCGATGGCCTTTTCGACGCGGCCGAGATGGACGCGGAATTTGCCGAGGAAGCGCATGAAGGCGCCGGAAAACAGCGCGGCGATCAGGAACGGGATGCCCAGCCCGAGCGAATAGGCGGCGAGCAGCAGCGCGCCCTCGCCCACCGTTTCACGGCCGCCGGCCAGCGTCAGGATCGGTCCCAGAACCGGGCCGATGCAGGGCGTCCAGCCGAAGGCGAAAGCCAGCCCCATGACATAGGCCGCGACCGCACTTGCCGGCTTTCCCTGTGACTGGAAGCGCGCCTCGCGTGACAGCAGCGGAATGCGCAGGACGCCGAGGAAATTCAGGCCCATCAGGATGATCAGCACGCCTGCGCCCATGGCCAGCGGCTCCTGCCAGACGCGTAGCAGCCGGCCGATGGTCGAGGCGCCGGCGCCGAGCGCGACAAAGACGGTCGAGAAGCCGAGCACGAAGGCGATCGAAGAATAGATCAGCGCGCCGCGTGCGCCTTCACGCGCTGTCGCACCCGCATTGCCACGGAAATCGTCGACCGAGACGCCGGCCATATAACAGAGATAAGGCGGCACCAGCGGCAGCACGCAAGGCGACAGGAACGAAATCGCCCCAGCCCCGACCGCGCTGACATAGCCGATGTCCAATGCCATTTCCAAGAACTCCAATGTCGTGACGCCGATATAGCGACGCGCAGCCTTGTCCACCAATCACCATTGTGTTGGCAAGATCATCCATTGCCCGACGCACTTGCCAGGAAGAAACGACAGCCCGCAGGCGTTGATGCTGTGAGGCCGCGATTTCCCGCGCGTCTCCAGATATCAGTCAGGAGATTTCCATGAAAACCATAACCGCAGGACTGGCAGCGCTTCTGCTCAGCACCGCCGCATCCTTCGCTGCCGACGCGTGGAAGGAAGCCGAGGTCAATGGCGCCAAGATCTACACCGACGCCAATGGCATGACGCTTTACACCTATGACAAGGACGAGAAGGGCAAGAGCAACTGCTACGACAAATGCGCCACCAACTGGCCGCCGCTGAAAGCCGAAGCCGGCGCCAAGGCGGATGACGAGTGGAGCGTCGTCGACCGCACCGACGGCACCAAGATGTGGGCCTATGACGGCAAGCCGGTCTACACCTTCATAAAGGACAAAAAGCCCGGCGATGTGACCGGCGACGGCGTCGGCGAAGTCTGGCATATCGTCAAGGCCGACTAAGCACGCCAGTCCCGCTGCTGGCGGGACAAGGGCTGGTCGCCGGGCATCTCCATGCCACCCGGCGGCCGGCATCGAACAGCGTTATAATGTCGCCCGTCCTGGTTTGGGCAGCATTTCAACGACTCGGCGGAAAAATGAATCGGGTCGTTTCCGCTGACTCAGGCCCACCATCTGCCTTTCCCAAATTCTGTGATTTTCTCCATACACTCTAAGAGTGTATTGCTGCGGACCGGCCCGCAATTTGGGCGCTTCCCCTTGACCGGATGCAAAAGCGCGGCCATGTGAGCGACAAATAGAACGAGATTTCGTCGCGCGCAGCGGAATTCTTCTGCCGCACCACAGCTGATATGAGACCTCATGGACGTCGTCGTCGTCGAATCGCCGGCCAAGGCGAAGACAATCAACAAATACCTCGGCAAGAACTACAAGGTTCTGGCCTCGTTCGGCCATATCAGGGACTTGCCGGCCAAGGATGGCTCGGTGCGTCCGGATGAGGATTTCGCCATGTCCTGGGCGGTCGACACCGCCTCCGGCAAGCGCCTCGCCGACATCGCCAAGGCGGTCAAGGACGCCGACGGACTGATCCTCGCCACCGATCCGGATCGCGAAGGCGAAGCGATTTCCTGGCATGTGCTGGAAGTTCTGAAGCAGAAGCGCGCGCTGAAGGACAAGCCGGTCAGCCGCGTCGTCTTCAACGCCATCACCAAATCGTCGGTGCTGGAAGCGATGGCCAATCCGCGCCAGATCGATGCGCCGCTGGTCGATGCCTATCTCGCCCGCCGGGCGCTGGATTATCTCGTCGGCTTCACGCTGTCGCCGGTGCTGTGGCGCAAACTGCCGGGCGCCCGTTCGGCCGGACGCGTCCAGTCGGTTGCGCTGCGTCTCGTCTGCGACCGCGAATCCGAGATCGAGCGCTTCATCCGCGAGGAATACTGGCAGATCGCTGCACTGCTGGGCACGCCGCGCAACGAGAATTTCGAAGCGCGGCTGACCGCCTTCGATCGCAAGAAGCTGCAAAAGCTCGACATTTCAAACAAGGCGCAGGCCGACGACATCAAGTCGATGCTCGAAGGCGCGACCTTCAAGGCGGTGTCGGTGGAAGCCAAGCCGACCAAGCGCAATCCCGGCCCGCCCTTCACCACCTCGACGCTGCAGCAGGCCGCCTCGTCGGGTCTCGGCTTCTCGGCCAGCCGCACCATGCAGGTGGCGCAACGCCTCTATGAAGGCATGGAGATCGGCGGTGAGACCACCGGTCTGATCACCTATATGCGAACCGACGGCGTACAGATGGCACCCGAGGCGATCGACGCCGCACGCGATGCCATTGCCAAGGAATTCGGTCCGAAATACCTGCCGGAAAAGCCGCGCCAATATACGGCCAAAGCCAAGAACGCCCAGGAAGCGCACGAAGCGATCCGCCCGACGGATTTCATGCGCACCCCGGCATCGGTCAGGCAATATCTCGATTCCGACCAGATGCGGCTCTATGAGCTGATCTGGAAGCGCGCCATCGCCAGCCAGATGCAGCCGGCCGAAATCGAGCGCACCACCGCAGAGATCGAGGCGGTCAATGGATCGCGCACCGCGGAGCTGCGTGCCGTCGGTTCGGTCGTTCGGTTCGACGGTTTCATCGCCGCATACACCGACCAGAAGGACGACGATGCGGAAGACGAGGAAAATCGTCGGCTGCCCGAGATCCGTGCCGGCGAGCAGCTTGCCCGCCAGGCGATCAACGCCACCCAGCACACCACCGAGCCGCCGCCGCGTTACTCCGAAGCGTCGCTGATCAAGAAGCTGGAAGAGCTCGGCATCGGCCGGCCTTCTACCTATACGGCGATCCTGAAGACGCTCGAGGACCGCGACTATGTCACCATCGACAAGCGCCGGCTGGTGCCGCAGGCCAAGGGCCGGCTGCTGTCGGCTTTCCTCGAAAGCTTCTTCAAGCGCTATGTCGAGTACGACTTCACCGCGTCCCTCGAGGAAAAGCTCGACGAGATTTCGGACGGCAAGCTCGCCTGGAAGGACGTGCTGCGCGATTTCTGGAAGGATTTTTCCGGCGCCGTCGCCGACATCAAGGAACTGCGCGTCACCGACGTGCTGGATGCGCTGAATGAAGAGCTGGCGCCGCTGGTGTTCCCCGCGCGCGAGGACGGTTCGAACCCACGCATCTGTCCGAAATGCGGCACCGGCAATCTGTCGCTGAAGCTCGGCAAGTTCGGCGCCTTCGTCGGCTGCTCCAACTATCCCGAATGCTCCTTCACCCGCCAGCTCGGCGATGCCGCCAACCCCAATGGTGAGAATGGCGGCGGCGAAGACGGCACCAAGGTTATCGGCAAGGATCCCTATACGTCAGAGGAAATCACGCTGCGCAGCGGCCGCTTCGGCCCCTATCTGCAACGCGGCGACGGCAAGGAAGCCAAGCGCTCCAGCCTGCCCAAGGGCTGGACGGCAGAGTCGATCGACCACGAAAAGGCGCTGGCGCTGCTGTCATTGCCGCGCGATGTCGGCCAGCATCCGGAAACGGCCAAGATGATCTCGGCCGGGCTCGGCCGTTACGGTCCGTTCGTGCTGCATGACGGCACCTATGCCAATCTCGAAAGCATCGAGGACGTGTTCTCGATCGGCCTCAACCGCGCCGTGTCGGTGATCGCCGAGAAGCAGCTGAAGGGCAAGGGTGGCCGCAATGGCGGCACGGCCGCTGCGCTCAAGGAGCTCGGCGACCACCCCGATGGCGGCGGCAAGATCGTCGTGCGCGACGGCAAATACGGGCCTTACGTGAATTTCGGCAAGGTCAATGCTACGCTGCCCAAGGGCAAGGATCCCCAGTCGGTGACGATGGAGGATGCGCTGGCGCTGATTGCCGAGAAGGAAGCCAAGGGCGGCGGCGGCAAAAAGCCGTTCCGCAAGGCGGCCGCGGCCAAAGCTCCGGCAACCAAGAAAGTAGCCGCCAAGAAGCCGGCTGCGAAGAAGCCGGCCGCGAAGAAAAAAGGGTAGGACAGCGTGGCGCGCAAGATCACCGGCAGAACCCACGGCGATCCGCGCACCGCCGACACCAGGGCCAAGGTCAAGGACGACTATCGGCCGTCGCGTGACGAAATCCTGCGCTACATTGCCGAAAATCCTGATCGCGCCGGCAAGCGCGACATCGCCAAGGCGTTCGCGCTGCGCGGCGACGACCGCATCTGGCTGAAGGATATTTTGCGCGACCTGCAGGACGAAGGCGTCCTCACCAAGGAGCGCAAGGGGCTGGCCCGCGTCGGTGCCCTGCCCCATGTCACGGTCCTCGATATTTTCGACCGCGATGCCGATGGCGTGCTCTTGGCGCGCCCAACCGAACACACAGCCAATGGGCCGCCGCCGATCGTTTCCATCCGCCTGTCGCGCAGTGGCAGTGGACCGGCGCCCGGCATTGGCGACCGCGTGCTGGCCAAGACCTTTCCGGCCGACGACACGAACGTCGCCCTGGGCGGCCCCGCCTACACCGGGCGGGTGGTGAAGATTTTCGAAAAACGTACCGATGCCGTGCTCGGTATCTTTCGCATCCTGCAGGACGGCACCTTCCGCATCGAACCGGTGGAACGGCGCCAGCCCGAACTGATCGTCGACAAGGAATTCCAGAACGGCGCCAAGAATGGCGACCTGGTCGAGGTCGAGCCGGCGCGAGCCTCCCGTTTCGGCTTGCCGAGAGCCAAGGTGCTCAACGTGCTGGGCTCTCTAACCAGCGAAAAGGCGGTCTCTATGATCGCCATCCATGCGCACGACATTCCGCATATCTTCCCGGCCGACGTCATCGCAGAATCCGAAGCCGTCAAACCGGCGACGCTTGACCATCGCGAGGATTGGCGCGACCTGCCGCTGGTCACCATCGATCCGGCCGACGCCAAGGACCATGACGACGCCGTCTTCGCCACGCCGGATCTCGACGAGAAGAACCCCGGCGGCGTGGTTGCCACCGTGGCGATCGCCGACGTCGCCGCCTATGTGCGCTATGGCACTGCACTCGACCGCGAAGCGCTGAAGCGCGGCAACTCGGTCTATTTCCCGGATCGTGTCGTGCCGATGCTGCCCGAGCGCATCTCCAACGATCTCTGCTCGCTGCGCGAGGGCCAGGACCGGCCGGCATTGGCGGTGCGCATGATCTTTTCGGCCGAGGGCCGCAAGCTCAGGCACACCTTCCATCGCGTCATGATGAAGTCGGCGGCAAAGCTCGCCTACCAACAGGCTCAGGCGGCGATCGACGGCGCGCCGGACGACAAGACAGGCCCGATCCTCGAAACCGTGCTGAAGCCACTGTGGGACGCCTATGCGATCCTGAAGCGCGGCCGCGATGGCCGCCAGCCGCTCGAACTCGATCTGCCGGAGCGCAAGATCGTACTCAAGCCGGACGGCACCGTCGACCGCGTCATCGTGCCGGAGCGGCTCGATGCCCACAAGCTCATCGAAGAATTCATGATCCAGGCCAATGTCGCCGCGGCCGAGACGCTGGAGGCGAAGAAGCAGGAGCTGGTCTATCGCGTCCACGACGCGCCGTCGCTCGCCAAGCAGGAATCGCTGCGCGAGTTCCTGCAGACATTGGGCCTGTCACTGGCGCGCGGCGCGCAGATGCAGCCAAGCCAGTTCAACGGCATTTTGGAGCGCGTGCGCGGCGCCGACAATGAAGGCCTTGTCAACGAAGTGGTGCTGCGCTCGCAGAGCCAGGCCGAATACTCGCCAAAAAACATCGGCCATTTCGGTCTCAACCTCCGCCGCTACGCCCATTTCACCTCGCCGATCCGCCGCTATGCCGATTTGATCGTGCATCGCGGACTTATTGCCGCACTCGGACTGGGTCCGGGTGGGCTGACGCAGGACGAAGCGGCACGGCTCGAAGATGTCGCGGTGCTGATCTCCGGCACGGAACGCCGCGCAATGGCGGCCGAGCGGGACACGGTCGACCGTCTGATCGCCGCCTATCTCGCCGAACGCGTCGATGACCGCTTCGATGCCCGCATCTCCGGCGTCACCAAATCAGGACTATTTGTCCAATTGCCGCAGTATGGCGCGGATGGTTTCATCCCGGTGTCAACTCTGGGCGGCGATTACTATATATACGATGAAACGGCTCGCTCCCTGTTCGGAGAACGCTCTGACAAAGGCTACCAACTCGCGGACCGCGTCGAGGTCCGGCTTATCGAGGTGGCGCCGATGGCCGGCGCAATGCGCTTCGAGATGTTGACCGACCCAAAGCCTCTGCCGGGCTCCAAGCGGTCGTTTCACAAGGCCAAGGGCCGCGCCCGCGCGTCGCAATCGCGACCGGGTTCGCGCGGCAGGAGACGATGATGACAACAGCCATGGAAGAACAGGTTTTCGGCGGAGAACATCACTCGGGCCGGGCCGCACGCCCGCTGTGGACGGCGATGAAGCGCGGCCTGCTCGGCCGCTGCCCGCATTGCGGCGAAGGCAAGCTGTTTCGCGCTTTTACCAAGACCGTCGACACATGCGGCGTCTGCGGCGAGGAATTGCATCACCACCGGGCCGACGACCTGCCGGCCTACCTCGTCATCGTCATTGTCGGCCACATCGTGCTGGGCGCCTTCATGGGCGTTGAGGCGACGTCGACTTTGTCCATATGGCAGCACATCGCCATCTGGGTGCCGCTGACCATCCTTTTGTCGGTTGCGCTGCTGCAGCCGGTCAAGGGTGCCGTCATCGGGCTGCAATGGGCCTTCTATATGCACGGCTTCGGCGGCGAGCACGACGTGATCGAGCCGCATCCCGGAGCCTAGGCCGCAGCCAAGAACGCTGCCTGGCGCAACATACCGACCGTGAAAGGCCACTTTCGCTTGCCAGAAGTTTCCGCTAGGTCCTGCGCATGGACGGTATGACCAAGGCGGAAGTCGACAGGATCGAGCGGAGCATGATCGCTCATAGCGACCGGCCAATTCGCCCGCGCGACGCGGCAACCCTCATCCTGCTCGACCGCAAGGACGACGACGTACTGGTTCTGATGGGTCGCCGCCATGCCGGCCACGCCTTCATGCCGGGCAAGTTCGTCTTTCCCGGCGGCCGCACCGATCCGGCCGATAGCCGCATACCGGTCGTCGCCGCCCTGCACCCGGAGCAGGAAGCCAAGCTGATCGCCGGGCCGGGGCGCACAAGCGCCGCACGAGCCCGCGCCATCGCCCTGTCGGCCATCCGAGAGACCTATGAGGAAGCCGGGCTGCTGATCGGCCGCAAGGGTGCTTTCGCAACTCCCAGATCCGACTGGCAAGGCTTTGCCGAACACGGCGTGCAACCCTCTCTCGACATGCTGCGCTTCGTCGCGCGCGCCATCACGCCGCCCAACCGGGTGCGCCGCTTCGACACCCGCTTCTTCAGCGCGTGGCGTGACGACGTCGCGGTCGAACTGCCCGGTGGCGGTCCGACCAACGAACTGGAAGAGCTGGTCTGGCTGCCGCTTGCCAAGGCCAGGGAAGCCGACATACCCGACATCACCCGAATGATCCTGGACGAGTTGGAAAAGCGCCTCGCCCATGATCCACTGTTGCGTCCAGGCGGTCCCGTGCCCTTCTACCGGCTTGTCCGCAGCCGCTTCATCCGCGAACTTCTCTAGAGCAATTCCAGGAAAGTGTGACGCGGTTTTCCGTCCGAATTGCGTAAGATCAAACAGACAGAGTATTCAGCATCCATGACGGTCGATACCCAACCAAAGGGCGACGAGCGCGTACACTGGCTGCCGATGGTGGCGGCGATCTCGTCGATCAGCGTCGTCGGCATCGCCATCGGCCTCGGCATGCCGCTGCTCAGCGTCATCCTTGAAACACGCGGCCACTCGGCTTCGATGATCGGCCTCAACACCGCCGTCGCCGGCCTCGCCTCGATCGCCGGTGCGCCGCTGGCGACCCCGCTCGCCATGCGCTTCGGCGTTGCCTGGACCATGATCGCCATGATCGCCGCCGGCGCGCTGGCCTTTGTCGGCTTCCATTTCGCACCCGATTTCTGGATGTGGTTTCCACTGCGCATCGTGCTGCACATTGCGCTGACGGTGCTGTTCATCCTGTCTGAATTCTGGATCAGCACCTCGGCGCCGCCGCACCGGCGCGGCCTTGTCCTTGGCATCTACGCCACTGTCCTGTCGCTCGGCTTTGCCGCCGGACCGTGGCTGTTCGCTCATCTCGGCAGTTCCGGCTTCAGGCCGTTCGGCGTCATCATCGCGTTGGTGACGCTGGCGGCCATACCCGTGCTGGCAGCACGCAACGAGAGCCCGTCGATCGCCTCGGATGGCGAAACCAGCAATTTCCTGCGCTACATCTGGCTGGTGCCGTCGGCGACCGCTGCCGTGCTGGTGTTCGGCGCGGTGGAAACCGGCGGCTTTGCGCTGTTCCCGATCTACGGCAGCCGAATCGGCTATTCCGAGGCCGATGCGGCCCTTCTGCTGACCATGATCGGCCTCGGCAATGTGTTGTTGCAGATCCCGATCGGCATGATCAGCGACCGCGTCAGCGATCGCCGCTACCTGCTGATTGCCTGCGCGACGGTCGGTCTTATCGGCACCGTGTTCATGCCCTTCTTCGCCCAGAATTGGCATTTGATGGCCGCGCTTCTGTTCGTCTGGGGCGGCGTCGTCGCCGCCATGTACACGATCGGCCTTGCCCATCTCGGCTCGCAGCTTTCCGGCCATGAACTGGCGTCGGCCAATGCCGCCTTCGTGCTGTGCTACGGCGTCGGCATGGTGCTCGGCCCGCAGGCGATCGGCATCGGCATGGATGCGTTCGGCCCGTCCGGCTTCGGCTGGTCGCTCGGCCTGTTCTTCGCCGCCTATATCGCTTTGGTCGCCGTCAGGTTGGTTCGCAAGATCCTGCTGTAGCGCGACTGCGGCCAGCCATGCATTTGGCACGGCACGGTGACAGGCTGCTGACAGAACCGTGTCAGGAGCACAGGGCTAAAAAGGTGTCCCAAAACACTTGAGGACACTTCCATGATCGACAGCGGCTTTGAAACCACATCGCTACGAATGACACTGCTTCTGCTCGTGACCTTCCAGGCTCCGGCCACCGACGTCGACCGCATCATGGATGCGGTGGTGGCGATCGCGCCGCTGGCCATGGGCAAATATGACCGCAATGCCTATCAGTCGGCGCACGGCATCGAACGCTACAGGCCGCTTGACGGTGCGGCCGCCGGCGCCGAAACCGAATTGCGGCGGCGCCCCGGCACGGTCGAGGTTTCCTTCGAACTGCCGGACGACCAGGCGCTGGCCGCCCGCGTCGTCGAGGCGATTTTCCAGGCGCACTCCTACCAGGAACCGGTGATCCGCATTCAGCCGATTCTCGCCAGCCGTTCCAAGGGGCTGGACGACCGCGCCAATCCGAATCGCTGGTGGAACACGACCGGAGACTGGAAGAAGGTTGCGGCATCGGCGACGGAAACCGCATGATTTCCGCTCGCGAGCCGGCTCTGGTGGGTCGCGCAAGGCCTACCGGGCTTGACTTTCCGGGCGCGTTCTTTATGTGTCGCGCCAAGTTTCCCGCGTCCGGGTGTTTCCCCGTGCTCCAGCGGCCAAAACCCCACGAACAAACGGACTGATATCATGGCCAAAGCCGCAAACATCAAGATCAAGCTTCTGTCGACCGCCGACACCGGTTTCTTCTACGTGACCAGCAAGAACAGCCGCACCAAGACCGACAAGCTGTCGTTCCGCAAGTACGACCCGGTCGCCAAGAAGCACGTCGAGTTCAAGGAAACCAAGATCAAGTAATCCGGGTTTCCCGCCGCAATGCCGAAACGCCGCCCAATGGGCGGCGTTTTTCGTTTGTAACAGTTGATTTCGTTGCATCCGAGCAGAGACTCCAGCCAAAGGATTGACCCTTAGCCATGGTTGCGGCACCCTTGGCCGTGGGTTGGGTGTCACGAATAAGGCGCCTATGGATGTCGAAGAAGTTGAAAGCTGCAATCATTGCAGCCCTTGTCGCTCTGGCTGCTGGCTTTGCCGTCAGCAACGGGCTGATAAGCCAGCAGACGGCCGATGAGATCAAGGCCAGGACTGACCAGGTTCTGACTGAGGAAGAGGCCGCACCGCCTGCACCTCAGCCTGACAGCCCCGCCACGCCTTCCACGGAACCCGCACCGCAGGCTCCGACACCTCCCGCCGCGGCACCCCCGCAAGGATCACAACAGGGTCAATGAAGAAGCCTCGCCAGGATGGGCTCCTCTCGTGCGATCGCACCATCTGAGTGTATCGTTTTAATACAATCGCCAATTGGTAGACTTGCACCACGGATAGGTAGTTAGTTTCAGCGTCAGGCAAAAAGGGGGGAAATGCCTCGCACTGGGAGAAAACGATGTCCGTACAAAAAGGCGACTTTCGAACCAACAGAGCCGACTACGTGATTGCCGCGATGCATGGCGGAGTGACCGCCGAAGACAGCGTTCGAGACGAGAACCTGGCAAGGAGAAAGAAGTCCCTGTGGCTGAAGGAGCGGCGATCGGCCAAATCGGCTGAAAACCCGTTGGACAGCTCGCCGCTGTCCAAAAGAAGCCCTCGCGGTTAGCGGTCTACAATCGCCTTCCGCGATCACACCATATCCGCACACAACCCACTCGCCCATATTGCAGGGGCCACCGTCGGTGTTGACTAACTCCGACGGTGGCCTAGTTCGCGGCGAAATGACCTCCGTTCTTTTGAGAAGACGGCGGGACTAAGGTCTTGCGCCCTAGACGCAAAGGTCCGAGCGATCCTGTTAGGTTCCGGAAATGTCTCTTGGACGTTCCGCTATTTTATCCAATTGAAATGTAGCGTTACCGTGCATGTCCCGCCCGATAGCGGCGCCTGATCCGGCTGCCCGCATCCGACCCGGCTGCGTCCCCTCAGCCGATGCGCTCGCCGCTTTTCGCATCGAACAGATGCAGCTGGTCCGGTTCGGCCGCCAACCGCACCACGTCGCCGGACTTGACGCCGGCACGGCCCATGGCAAAGACGCACAGCTGCTGGCTGGCTAGCTTGACGTAGAACTGCGTCGAAAGGCCGAGCGGCTCGACCACACCCACCTCGCCCTTCAACGCACCCTCGTCCGCCAGCTTGATATGCTCGGGCCGCAAACCGACGGTGATGGCGTCACCGTGGGTCAGTGGCAGGCCTTCCGGCAGCCGCAGCGCCTGGCCGTCGGTCAGTACGGCCTCCAACGTAGCGCCCTTACGAACCGTCGCCGGCAGAAAATTCATGCCGGGTGAACCAATGAAACCCGCAACGAACATGTTGGCCGGCCGGTCGTAGAGATCGAGCGGCGCGCCGACCTGCTGGATCAGCCCGTCATGCATGACGACGATCCGGTCGGCCATGGTCATCGCCTCGATCTGGTCGTGCGTGACATAGACCGATGTCGTCTTCAGTTGCTGGTGCAGCGCCTTGATCTCGGCGCGCATATGGACGCGCAGCTTGGCGTCGAGGTTCGACAGCGGCTCGTCGAACAGGAAGACCTTGGGGTCGCGCACGATCGCCCGGCCCATGGCGACGCGCTGGCGCTGGCCGCCGGACAATTGCCGCGGCAGGCGCTGCAGGAAGGTGTCGAGCCCGAGCCGCTTGGCGGCGCCGTCCACCCTGGAGTCGATCGTCGCCTTCTCCGCCTTCTTCAGGAGCAGGCTGAAGCCCATGTTCTTCGACACGTCCATATGCGGATAAAGCGCGTAGGACTGGAACACCATGGCGATGTCGCGGTCCTTGGGTGCTACGTCATTGACCAGCCGCTCGCCAATGCGGATCTCGCCGCCGGAAGCCTCCTCCAGCCCGGCGATCATGCGCAAAAGCGTGGACTTGCCGCAGCCCGACGGCCCAACCAGGACGACGAACTCGCCATCGGCGATTTCAAGGTCGACCGCGTGCAGGACGCGGACGGCGCCATAGTCCTTGCGGACCTTCTCGAGCGTAACAGAGGCCATCGATCTATCCTTTGACGGCGCCGGCGGTCAGGCCGGTGACGAGATAGCGTTGCAGGAAGGCGAAGAAGATGCAGACCGGGATCAACGCCAGGATGGATGCCGCCATCATCTGTCCCCAATCGACGGCGAACTTGCCGATGAAGGTGAGCAAGCCGACGGCGAAGGTCTTCTGGTCGTCGCTGGAAATCAGCATCAGCGCGAACAGAAGCTCGCTCCAGGCGGCGGTGAAGACGAAGCCGAGCGTGGCGCCCATGCCCGGCAGCGTCAGCGGTACAATCACCTTGCGCATCGCCTGCGCACGCGTGCAGCCGTCGATCATCGCCGCTTCCTCCAGATCCTTGGGGATGCCGTCGAAGAAGGACTGCATGAGGAAGGTGGCAAAAGCCGTGTTGAAGGCGGTGTAGATGATGATCAGCCCGGTCAGGCTGTTGATCAGTCCGATCTGACCCATCACGCGGTAGATCGGCGGAATGACCATCACCAGCGGAAAGGTCTGGGTCAAAAGCAACATCAGCGCCAGTGCTGCCTTGCCGCGAAAGGTGAAGCGCGACATGGCATAGCCGGCAAGCGTGGCGATGATTGTCACCAGTGCCGCCGTCGATACCGAGACGATGACGCTGTTGAGGAAATAGCGCGGGAAATCGGTGGCCTCGAGCACGGTTACGAAGTTCTGCAGCGTCATGTGCGACGGCCAGAAGGTGATGCCTTCGGAATAAAGCAGCCGCTCCGGCGTGACCGAGATCCTCAGCGTCCAGTAGATCGGGAACAAGGCAAAGAGCACGTAAGCCGCGATTGCCGCGTAGAGGCCGATGCCGCCGAAGAAGCGCTGCGAGGTTGAACGTCCTGCGATCATCAGACGTGCCTCACAAGCGTGCGGCGGATACCGATCAGCGCAATCGCATAGGCAATGAGCAGGACCAATAGCAGCACGGCCACCGCCGAGGCATAGCCCTTGTCCAGCGATTTGAAGGCGCTGACATAGATGTAGACCGGCACAGTGTTGGTCGAGCCGGCTGGCCCGCCCTCCGTCATCACGAAGATCAGGTCGGCGAAGGTGGCGATCCAGATGGTGCGCAACATCACGGTGATGGCGATGGTCGGCGCCAGAAACGGCAGCGTCACCTTGGTGAAGCGCTGCCAGGGCGAAGCGCCGTCGATCGCCGCCGCCTCATGCAGTTCCGACGGGATCGACTTCAGCGCCGCCAAGAGCGTGATGGCGAAGAAAGGAATGCCGAACCAGATATTGGCGACGATCGGCCCCCACATGGCGGTTGACGGATCGGACAGCACATTGGTCGGCTCGGCCTTCAGCCCCAATGCAAACAGCCAGTGCGGCAGCGGGCCGATGATCGGATTGAACAGCCAGGCCCAGGTCAGGCCCGACAGGAAGGACGGCACCGCCCAGGGCAGGAACACCAGGGCTTGTACAGCCTTGCGGCCGCGAAACGGCTTGTCGAGCAGAAGCGCCAGGCCAAGGCCGAGGAAGAACTGGAAGAAAAGGCTGGCGACCGTCCACCACAACGTGTTGACCAGCGCCTGGCCCAGCACCTGATCCGACAGCATCGCCTGATACTGGCCGAGCCCGACATATTCGGACTTGAAGGCGGAGAACTTGCGGAAGGAGTAGCTGATGCCGATGACCAGCGGCACCAGAAGCACCACGACCAGCAGGATGATCGCCGGGCTGAGATAGAGCCATGGCTCGATAGCGGCATGGGATAGCCGCTTGCGACGCGGCTTGCCGACGGATCGTATTTCGGACACGGCGTAGGTCATTGGCTCGGGGGCGCTCCTGGAACGGCGTCGGGGACAGCGTCCTTCTCCCCGTTCACGGGGAGAAGATGCCGGTCCACCCTCCGCAGCTGCTGCGGATGACGGGCAGGCAGATGAGGGGCAGCGCGAACCTATCGAGGCATAGCGCCGCCCCTCATCCGTCACTTCGTGACACCTTCTCCCCTTGAACGGCGAGAAGGGAAGAAAAACTACTTCTTGTTCTTCGCCAGCCAGTCCTGCTGTTCCTTGGTCAGGAAGGCAGCCCACTGGTCGGCGACGTCCTTGGCCGTCTTCTGGCCAAGCAGCACTTCCTGAAAATTCTTGATCGCCACCTGGTCGACGAAATTGCCGAGGTTCTCCAGATGCGTCGGCGGGGTGACCATTTCATATTTGGAGCTGTCGCTGAGCTCCGTGAACCAGCCCTTGAACTGCTCGGTCTTGAAATGGGGATCCTGGTCGGCACCGTTGTGGATCGGGACGACGCCGACTTCCTTGGCCCATTCCAGATTGTCCTTCGGCGACAAAAGGGTCGCCATCAGCTTCCAGGCGTCGTCCTTGTGCTGCGAGTTGGCGAACATGGCCCAACCGGCATAGCCGAGTGTCGGATAGGATTTGCCGCTCGGCCCGACCGGCAATGGCGCTACCGCGAAATCGTCGGCGCTCATCTTGTCGGCGATGCCGAGCAGCGCGTCCGGATCCTGGTTGAGCATGGCGCAGGTGCCGGAATAGAAGCCGGTGACCGTTTCGTTGAAACCCCAGCTCACCGCATCCTTCGGCGCCAGTCCGTCCTTGTACATGTCGGCCAGCATCTGCAGGCCCTTGACCGAGCCCTCCTCGTTGATCGTCGAAGTGCCGTCCTCGTTGAAGTAACCGCCCTTGCCGGCGGCGATGTTCATGAACATGTGCATGCCATTGAAGGCGCCCGGCCCGCCGCGCAGGCAGTAGCCGTACTTGCCCGGGAGCGCGGAAATCTTCTTGGAATCGGCGACGAAATCTTCAAGCGTCGCCGGCGGGCCATCGAGGCCGGCCTCCTTGAACAGTTTCTTGTTCCAGAACAGCGCGTTCACATAGTAGCCGTAGGGGATCATGAACTGGGTGTTGTTGACGGTCGAGCCGAACTGTTTCGCGCGGTCGCCAAGCGTCTTGGCGTCATCCCATTTGGCCATATACGGGCCGAGATCCTCGAGTTGGGCATTGTTGGCATAGAGGCCCATCCAGCGCTCCGGCATCTCGACCACGTCGGGCGTATCGCCGGCCTGCACCATGGTCAGGAATTTCTCGAACGCCTGCCCCCAGGGCAGCGAGATCAGCTCGACCTTGATGCCTGGATTGGCCGTTTCGAACTCCGCGATCTGCTTCTTCAGGAATTCGGTGCGTGGCGGGCTGGTGATGACTTCGACCATTTTCAGGGTCGAATCGGCCACAGCATTTCCGGCGGAAATCGCCAGTCCCGCAACGGTGGCAAGCATGACGGTCAGTTTTTTCATGTTCAAGACTCCCATTTTGAACCCGCTTGTTATTTTCTGGCTTTTTCGAAGGCTTGGGCGACGTCAGCCCACAGGTCTTCGACACTCTCCAATCCGACATTGAAGCGGATGGTTCGGGGGCTGACGCCGAAGCGCGCCATCGAATTCAGGCCCGGCGTCTGCTCCAGCGACGCCTTGGCCGGCACGACCAGGCTTTCATGCCCGCCCCAACTGACGCCGATGCGGAAATATTTCAGCGCGTCGACGAAGACGGGGATGTCGATCTCGTCCGTAACCTCGAAGGAGAACAGCCCGGCATAGCCGGCCAGCGTCGCCTTGCCCAGGTGGTTCGAATAGACGGGATGGTTGACCCGCTCGACAGCGGCATGCGCCTTCAGCCGTTCGGCGATGGTCAGGCCGCTCTTCATGTGGTGCGGCAGGCGCAGCGGCAGCGTGCGCAGGCCGCGCAGCAAAAGCCACGCCTCGAACGGTGACAGCTTGCCGCCGAGATAGGAATAGGTCTGCTCGTTGATGTGCTTGATGTAGGCAGCCGAACCCGCCACGACGCCCGCGACCGTATCGCTGTGGCCGCCAAGGTATTTCGAGGCCGAATGCAGCACCAGGTCGACGCCATGCGTGATCGGCTTCTGGAACACCGGCGTCGCCCAGGAATTGTCGATCGTGGTGACGATGCCCTGTTCCTTGGCCAACCGTGTCAGATGCGCGATGTCCTGCAGCTCGAACATCATCGAGGTCGGGCTTTCCAGATAAAGCAGCTTGGCGCCGGGAAGTGCCGCCGCGACCGCATCCGGCTCGGAGCCGTCGACATAGTCGACCTTGATGTTGAGGCGCGGCAACAGCCGCTCGAACAAACGGTAGGCATCGCCATAGCAATTGCGCACCGCCACGATGCGCTCGCCCGCACCGACGAACGCAAGCACTGTGGCGCTGATCGCCGCCATGCCACTGGAAAAGCCGCGCGCGGCTTCTGCGCCCTCGAGCGCTGCCACGCGCGCCTCGAACTCCATCACCGTGGGATTGTCGCCGCGCGAGTAGATCGGCTGCCTTCGTTTGCCGGCAAAGGTATCGGCCATCTCGGCATAGTTGGCGAAGGTGAACAGCGAGGTCTGGTAGATCGGCGGCACCACCGCACCGCCGGGGAACGGTTCGTCATGCGCCAAAAGCGTGGCCGCTTCGGTGAGATACTCGTAATCGAAACCTGATGGATGCTCGTTCATGTCTGGCTCGAGAGTTTGAGTTTGGCCGCGCCGCGCTTGAGGTCGTCCTCGACGGTGGCGATCAGCTTGAGCGCCTCGGCGCGAGCGCCCTGCGGATCGCGGGCAGCAATGCGTTCGTAGATGGTCCGGTGGTAGGGAAAGCTGGCGTGGCCGAAGTCACGCACGCCGAGCGGATGCTCCCAGAAGCGGTGAAACAGCTCATGCATGGCGGCGATGATCTGCTCGAACAGCGGATTGCCCGAGACCCGGTAGATCGCCTGGTGGAACTCCCAATCCTCTTCCGACGACATGCCCTCGCGCGTGCGGAACGCCTGTTCCATGATGTCGAGCTTGCGTGCGATCTCGGCAATATCGGCTTGGCTGGCGCGTTCGGCGCAAAGGGCTGCTGCCTCCGCCTCCAGCGCGCGGCGGATCTCCAGCGTCTGCATCAGGCTGGTGAAATCATTGCCGCCGGCCAGTGTCAGCGGCATGTGCAGCATATCAGGCGAAACAGCCGCCTTGAGATAGGTGCCGCTGCCTTGCCGGCGTTCGACGAGGCCGAGCCCTTCCCAGCGTGTCAGAGCCTCGCGCACGGTGTTGCGGCTGACCTTCAGCCGCTCGGCGAGAATGCGTTCGGTTGGGAGTCTGTCGCCCAGCTGCAGGGCTTCGGCGCGAACAAATCCCACCAACGCCTTCAACACGGCGTCGTCGCGCGCCGTGATTTGAATGGGTGGCAGGCTGTTCTGGTCCACATTTCCTCCGAGTGGTCCAATGGTCCAACCAATTCTGCACAGTTGAAAACTCCTGTCAACCAACTGTCAGGAGCACTGTCGGAGGAAGCGACGCAATATTCTCAAGGCGGTCGCGCGATCGCTTCGATCGCGTCTGCTAACCTGCGGCAGCAGGCGGCCCGAACCAGGTGGTCAGCGCGTCCACAAGGCCCCGTTGGGCTCCCGCCCCGGCCCAAGCCACATAACCATCGGGCCGGATCAAGGCCGCGTCGGGCGCAACGACACTCCCGAGAGCCGGGAGGTCCCAGATACCGGCGTAACCGGCGTCGATCTGCCGGACCCGTTCTGCCCAAGGCGCGATGTCCAGTCTGCCGGGCTCACCGAGGTTGAGCAGCACGGGCCGCGCGTCGTGCAGCAAGGTGAAGACCCGCAACGGTCCGCCGGCGGTGGTCAGATCGAGATCGGGCATTCGCCGCCCAAGCAGCGGGTGCCCCTCGCCGAGGTCGTAGTGGACACCCAGGCCGGACATCTCGGCTGCGATCTTTTTGCGGGGTTCATCCATGCCGAGCAACTCGGCAACGGTGTCGGCCAAGGCCTTGCTGCGGTCATCCGTGCGGCGAAGCGCGACCTGCGCCATCGTGTTACGCAACACGCGGGCGGCAACCGGATGGCGCTCGGCATGATAGCTGTCGAGAAGGCTTTCCGGCGATATCCCCTTGATGACCTGGGCCAGCTTCCATCCAAGGTTCACCGCATCCTGCACGCCGATGTTGAGGCCCTGTCCACCCATCGGCGGATGGACGTGGGCGGCATCGCCGGCCAGGAGCACGCGTCTGTCGCGATATGCGGCAGCCTGGCGCGTCATGTCGGTGAAGCGGGAGAGCCAGGTCGGGCTGTGGACCCCGAAATCGGTGCCATAGATGGCAGCCAGCGCCTCGCTGAGCTCGCGTAGCGTCGGTTCGCCGCGCGCCTCCAGGCGGGGCTCCGTCAGCACGACGCCAACCTTCTTGCCGTCCTCGATCTTACCCAGGGCATGAATTCCGGAGGCGTTGCTGCGGAAGCCCCATGGCGGTTCTTCCGACATTTCGACCTCGGCAATCATCCAGCTCATCGTCGGATCCCATCCGGCGAACTCGATACCGGCCGCCTTGCGAATGGTGCTGCGGCCTCCGTCGCAGCCGACCAGATATGCGGCCCTCAGGCGGTGACCGGTGGACAGTTCGACGTCGACGCCGCTGTCGTCCTGGATAAACCCCGCAACCTCGTGTTCACGATAGATCGGCACCTTCAACTCGCCGACCCAGTCGGCCAGGATGCGCTCGATGTGGTTCTGCCGCAACGCCAACAGGTAATTGTGCCGGGTTGGGAAATCGCTGATGTCTAGGCGGATCATGTGAAAACCTACGGCCGGGCTCACTTGGCCCTGCGAGAGGAACCGATCGGCAATTCCGCGCTGGTCGAGCACCTCGATGGTGCGTGCATGGAGGCCGCCTGCGCGCAGGCCGGCAAGTTTCTGATCCGGCCGCCTTTCGACAATGGCAACGTCGACGCCTGCTAGCGCCAGTTCGCCGCCAGCATCAATCC
>NZ_RZRO01000008.1:0-114967 GCF_003997975.1 Mesorhizobium sp. M7A.F.Ca.US.005.03.1.1 | reverse complement strand
GGCGGTTGATCGGGGCCGCTGGTCGCACAGGCGGCGAGCATCGCCGCAATGGCACCCGCCACGCTCATCGAAAGAATTTTGCGCGCAATGATCATGTGAAAATCCTCTCCTCTCGCATCGGCCCAAAAATCGGAAATCGATTTTCGACAAGCACGAGGCGTGCATCCAAGTTTCCAGAGCGACGTGCGTCCAGATGAATACGTATCGCTATGGTCCGCATCCCTTCAATCGCCCGATTTCCGGGCGATTGCAAGGCAGTGAGGCAGGTGGGCGGTGCTGCTATCGCACAAGGATGTTGCGGAACTGCCACGGGTCGTTCCGGTCGAGGTCTTCCGGGAACAGGCCGGGACGGTTATCGAGCGGCGTCCAGTCGGTGTAGTAGCCCTTGACCGGTCCGAGATACTGGGACTGCACTTCCAGGCACCGCCTGTAGTCCATCTCGTCGGCTTCGACGATGCCGGCCTCGGGATTCTCCAGCGCCCAGACCATGCCCGAGAGCACCGCCGAGGTGACCTGCATGCCGGTGGCGTTCTGGTAGGGGGCCAGCTTGCGCGCCTCGGCGAGCGACAGCTGCGAGCCGTACCAGTAGGCATTCTTGTCGTGGCCGTAGAGCAGCACGCCGAGTTCGTCGACGCCGTCGATCAACTCGTTCTCGTCGAGCACATGATGCACCGGCTGAGGCTTGCCGGCGGCGCCGAACATCTCGTCAAGCGACAGCATCGCGTCGTTGCAGGGATGATAGGCATAGTGGCAGGTCGGGCGGTAATGCACCTTGCCCTTCTTCGAACGCACGGTGAAGAAATCGGCGATAGAGATCGCCTCGTTATGGGTCACCAGCAGGCCGTATTGCGCGCCGGGCGTCGGGCACCACGAGCGCACGCGCGTGTTGGCGCCCGGCTGCTCCAGGTAGATGGCTGCCTTCGAGCCGTGCTTGTGCTTCTTGGCGTTCTTCGGCATCCATGTCTCGTGTGTGCCCCAGCCAAGTTCCGCGGGCTGCAGGCCCTCGGAGATGAAGCCTTCGACCGACCATGTGTTCCAGAACACATCCATCGGTTTCGGCTTCTTGGTGCGCTGGGTGTCGCGTTCGGCGATGTGGATGCCCTTGACGCCGGCCTTCTTCATCAGCTTGGCCCAGCCCTCGCGGTCGTCCTGCGCGGGCTCCGAGAACTCCAGGCCAAGATCGGTGGCGAGATTGACCAACGCCTGCTTGACGAACCACGAGACCATGCCTGGATTGGCGCCGCAGGTGGAGACCGCTGTGGCGCCGCCGGGCTTGTCGTGCTTTTCCTTGAGCAGCGACTCGCGCAGCGCGTAATTGGTGCGGCTGGCGTTGTCGGCCTTGGCGTCGAAATAGAAGCCGAGCCACGGCTCGACGACGGTGTCGATGTAGAGCACGCCGAGCTTGCGGCAGAGCCGCATCAGGTCCACCGAGCCGGTATCGACCGACAGGTTGATGCAAAAGCCCTGGCCGCCGCCATTGGTCAGAAGCGGGGTCAGGAGCTTCTTGTAGTTCTTCTCGGTCACCGCTTCCTGGACGAAGGTGATGCCGCGCTCGTCGAGCAGCTTGCGGTCGGTGTCGCGCGGATCGATAACCGTCATGCGCGACTTGTCGAACTTGAAATGGCGTTCGATCAGCGGCAGCGTTCCCCGGCCGATCGAGCCGAAGCCGATCATCACGACAGGGCCGCTGATCTCACCGTAAACGGGCCAGTTTTCATTCGCCATTTTATCGAGCACTCCTTCAAAGCCCAGGAAACTGGGAAAACGCACACACAAAACCGGGCATCTTTGCCCGGCGGCCATGCGCTACATCACAGATCATTGTCACAAACCAGCGAAAAGCGCCAACCAGCGATCAGTCGTCATTGGCCATGTGGTTAAGGACCGTCATCAGCCGATCACGGTCCGATGTCAGGCCCTTGTAGTCGAGCTGGGCGAGATCGAGTGCTTCGAGCTGGGCGGCGAAAGACACCGCGAGCTTCGCCCGATCAGGGTGCCTGGCCAGCACGGCGAGCGGGTCGAGATGGATGCGGATGGTGAACAGGATATCGCGTGAAACAGGCAGTTTGCGCAGGGTTTGCCGCTCGACGCGAATGAAGGCATGGGCGTCGATGTCGCCATCGGGAAAGCGCGACGGCCGGTTGGTGGCGCGGTCGATGCGCTGCAGGTCGGAGAGCGGATGGTAGAGCGCGTTGTCGGACTGGATCGACCAGTTGTAGCGCTCGACGGCCTGCCCCTGGAGGCCATCGAACATCCGGTTGATGAGTTCCGCCGGACGCGTGCCCGGGCCGAAACCCGGCACCGGCGCGTGGATGTCCTGCAGCGGCTTGCCGAACTTTTCCAGGAGCGACCAGGAGGAGGGAAAGCAGAGCGAGCCGGCGACCAGCCGCCAGCCGCTGTCACTGCTGCGCATCAGGATCAGGTCTTCCTGGACGAGCAGTGAGGCTTTGGCCAGCGGCGCATCGGCGAGGGAAGCAGGCAGACGGCTCGCCGCGCCCGCCACCTCGACGCCTGATCCGCCGAGCCGATGGGTTTCGGGGAACCTCTCCGGGAGATGCGCAGCGAGCAAGTCGAGCACTTCCTGCTGGGCGTCGCGCGTGCCGTCCTCCTCGACGAAAACGCGCTCTGGGATTTCGGCATAGAGCCGGTGCTTTTCGGCGAGATACGGCAGCAGATGGCCGTCGACCTCGATCCAGGCCGCCGGGTCGAGCGGCTTCAGCCCGATGCTGAACAGTTTCGACGAGCCGTCATAGGGCGTGTGGGTGGGCAGCGTATGTTTTGGGGACGTCATGTCTCAGGTCAGTCTTGCCGGGATCAGTCCGCGCAGCGAATTGCCGACGAACAGGGACTTGGCGGATTTCAGATCGTCCAAGCTGTAGATCGCTTCGCGGGCGCGGCCTTCATCCAGAAGCTGCGCGCGCAATACGCCAGGCAGCAGGCCGCAATCGAGCCGGGGCGTCGCCAGCACGCCGTCGCCGAGATCGGCAAAGACATTGGTGATCGTGCCTTCACAGATCTCGCCACGCTCGTTGGCCATAAGCACCTCGTCGGCCTGCGTGATGAGGTGTTCGGCACGAGCACGCGTGTAAAGCTGTCGCCGGCTGGTCTTGTGGCGCAGCAGCGTGTCGTTCGAATCGAGCCTCGTCCGCGCCAGCCGCAGCATCCAGACCTTGTCGGCGGCGAGCGGTTCATAAGGCTGCGCAGAGGCCGTCACCTCGCCATCGTGCGACAGGACGAGGCGCGTGCGCATGGCAACGCCGGAACCGCCGACCGCGCTGCTCAGCGCCTCGCCGACCGTGCCTGGATCACAGCGGAAGCCGAGTTCCGCCGCCGAGCCATAGAGGCGCGCAAGATGACGATCGAAGCGCAGGAAGCCCGAGCCGGGTTCCCAGCGCATGGTCTCGATCAACTGAAAGTCGGCGGTGTTCCCGTCGCGAAGCGCGCTTTCAGCAGACACTCCTGATACTCCTCCTGCGCCGTCGAATCGAAGACGACGCCGCCTCCGACATTGTAGACGGCCTCGCCGCCCGAAAAGAGCGAGATGGTGCGGATCGCCACGGAAAAGCGCATCGGGCCGCCGGGCGCGATCCAGCCTATGGCGCCGCAATAGGCATCGCGGGGCGTGCCTTCCAGGTCGCGCAGGATCTCCATGGCCCGGATCTTAGGCGCGCCGGTGATCGAACCGCAAGGAAACAGCGCCGCAAAGATCTGGCGGATAGAGAGACCCGGCAGCAATTTGGCCCTGACGTCGCTCACCATCTGATGCACGGTCGGGTAAGTCTCGATGCGGAACAGCGCCGGCACGTCCAGCGTGCCCACCTCGCTGATCAGCGAGATATCGTTGCGCAGGAGATCGACGATCATCCGGTTTTCGGCCTGGTTTTTCTCGTCATTGCGCAGGAAGATCTTCTGCCGTTCGTCCTCGGCTTTGGTGGCGCCGCGCGGCGCCGTTCCCTTCATCGGATGCGTCTCGATCATGCCCTCGGCGTCGATCTCGAAGAACAGTTCAGGCGAGCGCGACAGCACGATGGGTTCACCGAGCGCGATCAGCGCGCCATATTTCACCGGCTGACGTTCAGTCAACGCATCGAAGGCGGCCAGCGGCTCGCCTGACCATTGCGCATGCACGGGAAAGGTCAGATTGCCCTGGTAGCAATCACCTTGCCGGATGTGCTGGTGCAGCCGCGAGAAGCGTTTTTCATAATCCTCGGGCGACCACGTCGCACGGGCGTCGAAGATCGGGCCATTGGTCGCCGCCGTATTGCGCGGCGGCACCGCCTGTTCGACCGGGGCATCGAAAACCCCAAGGCACACGAGTGGAGCGCGGCGTCCATTCGGCAGCAGGGGAACGAGCTTGGGTTCGAGCAAGTAGCCCGCCTCATACGAGAAATAGCCGGCAAGCCATTTGCCTGCATCATGCGCGGCTTGTGCTGCTTCCAGAGCCGGCCCGAAATCGCCTGCGTCGTGCGCCACGATGATATTGGCCGGCCGGTCGAAAACGAGCTGGCGCGCGCTTTTGTCATTGCGAAAAATTGCGGCGGGCAGGGACATGGGCACCGAATGCTGCGGTCAATGAAGCCATCAACCGCTCTATATGGGGTGCCGCCCGCGCGCAATCGAGGGAACGGCACGCTGCCTCTTAAAGCCGACCTTTGGGCCAACTCAGGAACCAAGAGCAAACGGCGACGCCGATATGGCGCCGCCGCTTGCAATCTTCAGGTCGTGCCTGGCGATCAGCTGTTGCTGGAGGTTCCGGCTGTTGGAAACTGCTTGGCGAATTCCTTCTCGTTGCCGGCGGCGAGCAGCTTGGCCTGCTCGATCCAGCGTTCGCGCGCGATGCGGCCATCGAAATTCATGACGTCTTCGATCCGTTTGATATCGGCCGCTGTCCAGGACGCGATCTGGGCGAAGCTGGTGACGCCTTGTGCCTTGAGCAGTTTCTCATTGACCGGACCGATACCGATCAGCCGACGCAGATTGTCGGGCTTTCCGGATGCTGGCTTGGCTGTTGCAGGCTTGGCTGTTGCAGGCTTGACTGTTGCAGGCTTGCTCGTTGCGGATTTGGCTGGAGCCGAGGTTTTGGTGGCGGCGGGTTTCGCCGCCGGCTTGGCAGGGACCGCCTTGGCAGAGACCGCTTTCGCAGCGGCCGGTTTGGCCGTCGCGGGCTTTGTGGTGGCGGATTTGGCCGTCGCGGGGGTCGACATCAGGGCCGCCGGCGCCTGGCTTGCCGGTTTTGCCGCGCTGCTTCCGGCGGCAGGTGCGGCCGACGCTTCGCGCAGCCGGCGCTCAAGGTCGGCGCGGGTCTTGCCGCATGCATCGAGTTCGCCGGTCAGGCGGTCGCTGTCGGTGCGCAGCCTGTCGCGTTCGCTGCGTGTACGGTCGAGATCGCCGCGCAAGCTGTCGAGTTCACCGCGCAGGCGCCCCCAAAGGAACCAGCCGACCAATACGCCTATCAGGAACGCCAGGACCACGTAGAAAAAAGTGCCCATTGTCTCTCTCCAGTCAGATCCGTCTGCCGTGGGTCATGATCTTCGGCGAAGGACTACTCTTGGTGGTTCCGCGGTAAGCAGAACAGCCGGCTTCGGTTCGAGCTGTCGGCGATCGGCTTTGCTTGCCCATGGCCAACGGCCGTTGTCGCGTTCGCCTGAGCGCCACGGCCGGCTGAGATTTCTCCTCGCCGATCCGCATGCGCTCCGGCTGAGCTTGGAGCGAAGGCTATCATAGAGCTTGTGGAAAGCTATCGGAAAACTTCGGTGGAGAGTACTTCAAGAACAGATATTTAGGGTGATAGTAGAGCTGTCCCAACATGC
The DNA here is from genome assembly GCF_003997975.1 of Mesorhizobium sp. M7A.F.Ca.US.005.03.1.1. NCBI lineage: Bacteria > Pseudomonadati > Pseudomonadota > Alphaproteobacteria > Hyphomicrobiales > Phyllobacteriaceae > Mesorhizobium > Mesorhizobium sp. M7A.F.Ca.US.005.03.1.1. The sequence continues at coordinate 109,157 of NZ_RZRO01000008.1, read as the reverse complement.
ATTCCGGCTAAACTGTTAGAGCGACGCCTGGGCGCGCATTTCAAGTGTCGAGCGCTTCCAGCTCGTCGATCAGGCCACTGATGACGCCAAGTCCGATCTGCCAGAAAGCGGGATCGGTGGCGTCGAGCCCGAATGGCGCCAGAAGCTCGGAATGATGTTTGGTGCCGCCGGCGCGCAGCATTTCGAAATACTTGTCCTGAAAGCCGCGCTCGGCGTTCTGGTAGACCGCGTAAAGCGAGTTCACCAGGCAGTCGCCGAAAGCATAGGCATAGACATAAAAGGGCGAATGGATGAAGTGCGGGATGTAGGTCCAGAACACCTCATAGCCTTCGCGCAGCTTGATGGCGGGACCCAGACTTTCGGCCTGCACTTCGAGCCAGAACTGACCCAGCCTGTCGGAGGTCAGTTCGCCGTTCTTGCGTTCGGCATGCACCTTTCGCTCGAATTCATAGAAGGCGATCTGGCGCACGACCGTGTTGATCATGTCCTCGACCTTCTGGGCGAGCATGGCCTTGCGCTCGCGCCGGTCGGTGGTCTGGTCGAGCAGCGAGCGGAAGGTCAGCATCTCGCCGAAGACCGATGCCGTCTCGGCCAGCGTCAGCGGCGTCGAGGCCATCAGCGCACCCTGGCCGCCGGCCAGCACCTGATGCACGCCATGGCCAAGCTCGTGCGCCAGCGTCATCACATCGCGCGGCTTGCCCATGTAGTTGAGCAGGACATAGGGATGCGCCGACGGTACGGTCGGATGCGCGAAGGCGCCAGGCGACTTGCCGGGCCGCACCGGCGCGTCGATCCAGTTGCGGTCGAAGAAGGTTCGCGCGATCTCGGCCATGTCGGGCGAAAAGCGCTGATAGGCGGACAGCACGGTGTTCCTGGCCTCGTCCCAGCCGATGATCGCCTGGGGCGTATCCGGCAACGGCGCGTTGCGGTCCCAATGGTTCATCACCTCCATGCCCAGCCAGCGTGCCTTCATCGCGTAGTAGCGGTGCGAGAGGCGCGGATAGGCATCGCGAACGGCGGAGGCCAAGGCGTCCACCACACTGCGCTCGACGCGGTTGGCCAGATGGCGTGAATCGGCGATGTCCTCGAAGCCACGCCAGCGGTCGGATATCTCCTTGTCCTTGGCCAGCGTGTTGGTGATCAGCGTGAAGGTGCGCAAGTTCTTGCGGAAGGTCGTGGCCAGCGCCTCGGACGCCCGGCGGCGCACCTCGCCGTCGGCGTCCTGCAGACGGTTCAGCGCCGGCTCCAACGTCAGTTCCTCGCCGTCGATGTGGAAGCGAAGGTCGGTCATCGTCTCGTCGAACAGGCGGTTCCAGGCGCCGCGTCCGGTGATCGACTTTTCGTGGAAGAGCTGCTCGACGCGGTCCTCGAGCTGGTAAGGCTTGTCCTTGCGCAGATCGAGCACCCATGGCCGATAGTGGCCGAAGGCGGGATCGCCGGCGAGCGCGCCTTCGATCGACGCATCGTCGATCAGGTTGAGTTCGAGCGCGAAGAACAGAAGGTGCGCGCTGGCGTCGGTCATCTTCTCCTGGATGTCGCCATAGAGCTTGGCGCGCTGGGGATCGGCGGTGTTTCCGGCATAAACCAGTCCCGCATAGGAGACGATGCGGCCGATCAGTTCCTCCAGCGCCTCGTAGGCGACAAGCGCCTCGCCCAGCCTGCCGGCGCTGCCGCGCTCGGCTTCGGCGGCCAGCGTACCCTTCCAGCGGCTCTCGAAACTGGTGGCATCGGTGGCGGCCTTGGCGATGTCGCGCTTCAGCTCCGGCGCGTCCATGCCGGCATAGAGGTCGGCAAGGTTCCATTCCGGCAGGTCGCCCAGCTCGGCCGCGCCTTGACCCGACGCCGGCGCCGCCAGCCGCCGTGCGGAAACCATGTGCCCAGAATCCCTATGCATTGCCGACACCTTCCGTGGCCAAGGTTCAAGGAGAAACGAGAAGCCGGTCAAATCCTAAGGAATTCATTCACCGGGTTTTTTGAAACCTTATTTAGAACCCTGTGCCAAGATGGTCCACAGGGCAGAATTCCTCGGGCGGGCAGTCACACCAGTCATGACAGGTTCCATACTCATAGTCGATGACGATCCGGTGCAACGCCGGCTGCTCGAAGCGGCGGTGACGCGGTTCGGCTACAGCGCAATCGTCGTCGACGGCGGCGCGGCCGCTCTCGACATCCTCGATGGACCCGGCGCCCGCGAGGTGTCGGTGGTCATCCTCGATCTGGTCATGCCCGGTCTCGACGGTATCGGCGTGCTGAAGGCGATGCGCGAGCGCGACATCAACGTGCCGGCGATCGTGCAAACCGCGCAGGGCGGAATCGAGACCGTGGTTTCGGCGATGCGTCATGGCGCCTTCGATTTCGTCGTCAAGCCGGCGTCTCCCGACAGGCTGCAGGCATCGATCGGCAATGCGCTCAAGGTCGAGGCCGTCGAGGGCGAGGTCAAGCGCACATCGCGCCGGCGCGGCGGCCTCCTGACCTTCAAGGACATGATCACGCACAGCCCGGCCATGGACAGGGTGATCCGTCTTGGCCAGAAAGCGGCGGCATCCAACATCCCGATCCTGATCGAGGGCGAGTCCGGCGTCGGCAAGGAACTGGTGGCGCGCGCCATCCAGGGCAGTGGCGACCGCCGCACGAAACCCTTCGTCACCGTCAATTGCGGCGCCATTCCAGACAATCTGGTCGAATCGATCCTGTTCGGTCACGAGAAGGGCTCGTTCACCGGGGCCACCGACAAGCACACCGGCAAGTTCGTCGAAGCGCATTCGGGCACGTTGTTTCTCGACGAGATCGGCGACCTGCCGCTCGACGTGCAGGTCAAGCTGTTGCGCGCGGTCCAGGACGGCGAGGTCGACCCGGTCGGTGGGCGCTCGACCGTCAGGGTCGACATCAGGCTGATTTCGGCGACGCACCGCAACCTCCTGCAGCAGGTCAAGGACGGCAAGTTCCGCGAGGATCTGTTCTACCGGCTGAACGTCTATCCGATCTTCGTGCCGCCGCTGCGCGACCGCCGCGACGACATCCCGTATCTGGTCACCCATTTCATGGAGAAGGTCGCGCCGGCCGACCCGCACCGTCGCCTGCAAGGTATTTCGGCGGCAGCGCTCGCCGTGCTGCAGGCCTATGACTGGCCCGGAAACATCCGGCAGCTCGAAAACGCCGTCTTTCGCGCCTCGGTGCTTTGCGAAGGCGATATGTTAACCGCGGAGGACTTCCCGCAGATCCGGGCGCAAGTGGAAGGCACCGTCAACCTCGATATGGATGGCGACGCGCCGTCGCCGTCCTTGCCTTTGCAGGCGCGCGATGACGAAGCCTTGCCCGGCGAGGGCGGCCCGGCAATCGCGTTCGATCCGCCGGCAAGGCTGCAGCCTCGCTTCGGCACGTTGCGGGCGCTCGACGAGCGCGGCAATGTGCGGGCACTTGCCGATGTCGAACTCGAGATGATCAAGCTTGCCATCGATCACTACAACGGACAGATGAGCGAAGTCGCCCGCCGACTCGGCATCGGCCGCTCGACGCTCTATCGCAAGCTCAAGGAACACGGCATCGATCCGGAGACAGGCCGCGTCGATCGACTCGCCTCCTAAGGGCGATGCCGGGCTGAGCTTTGGCCCGGCTTCCGGCTTTGCCACAAGGCCGGCGCCAGCTTGCAATGCCACAACGGGCCTTGTGTCGCCGTTTCAGCGGCATTGTGGCTGTCCCGTGGACAGCTCTGTTCACGCATTAAGGCTAACGGTAACAGATCGTGTTCGGGGCGAAGGCGAAAATCTGATCTAAACCAGCGGTTTACCAAGAAACCTTGTGAACAATTTTTGACGGGATATCGCCACGGTGTTACCGCATTTCGGCTTCAATAAGCGATGATTAACCATTAGGATCGATATTCGGGTGTGCTAATGCCACATCCGTTTGGACAAATCCGGGGACAAACGGCAGCCTGCAAGGCCTTTTGATTTGAACAGAATCGAACGACACACAAACAGGCGGCACCATCATTTGAGCGTCTGGCCGAAGTGGCTGGCAGTGTTGGTTGTCGCTTTTGGTTTTGTTGCCGCGGCTGCGAGCGGAGCCAGCGCCGAAACACGGTCGCTGAAGCTTTATCATCTCCACACCCACGAGAAGGCCGAGATCGTCTACAAGCGCAACGGCCGCTACGTTCCCGAGGGTCTCCGCAAGATCAACATCATTTTGCGCGACTGGCGTCGCAACGAGCCGACCAAGATGGATCCGCGCCTGCTGGATCTCGTCTGGGAGGCGTATCGGGAAGCAGGTGCCACGGACTACATCCAGGTCGTGTGCGGCTATCGCTCGCCGTCGACGAACTCGATGCTGCGCAGCCGCAGCAGGGGCGTGGCCGAGAAGAGCCAGCACATGCTCGGCAAGGCGATGGATTTCTATATTCCCGGCGTGCCGCTGAAAAAGCTGCGCAACATCGGCCTCAAGATGCAGGGCGGCGGCGTCGGCTACTATCCGTCATCGGGTTCGCCGTTCGTCCATATGGATGTCGGCAATGTGCGCCATTGGCCCGGTATCAGCCGCCAGGAACTGGTCTCCCTGTTCCCCAATGGCAAGACGCTGCATGTGCCGAGCGACGGCAGGCCGCTGCCCGGCTTTGAGCAGGCGCTCGCCTCCTACAAGGCGCGCAAGGGATCGGGCTCGCCGGCCATCGAGATGGCCAGTGCCGGCGGCAGCAGCAAGAAATCGGGTGGATTCCTGTCGGCTTTCTTCGGTGGCGGCGGCGACGACGAGGCCGACGACAGCGCCGATGTCGAGACCGCTTCGGCCGCCCCCCCGCCCAAGGCGAGAAACCTGAAGCCGGCAGCGGCGGCCAAGACCAGCAACCTCCCGGGCATCGCCATCGTGGCGCCGGAGAATGCGCGGCGCGCCGAGATTCCGCAGGTGACCGAACAGCAGGCTCCGGAGCCTGAACAGGACACGCCGGAGACGATCATCGCGGCATTGCCGGCCCGAAGCATTCCGCTGCCGGATTTCGCACCGCGGCCGAAAGCCGATGTCGGCGCGCAGCAGCCTGAGAATGTTCCCTTCGCGATGGCGGAGGCGACAGCCACCACCGAGCAGGCCGTGGCGACCGCGCATGCGCCGGCGAGCGTTCCTTTCGGCATGGCCGATGCAACGGCTTCGGCTGATGCGACCCAGGTCGCGGTCAACAACATACCGTTGCCGACATGGCGTCCCGACAATTCGCTGCCGGCCGCTCTGGCTGCGCCGCCCAGCAAGGATGTGCTGATGGCGCTGGCCGAGACGGCCGACCAAGGCAAGACCGCGACCGATGCGTTCTCGGTGCTGCCGACGGCGCGGCCCGAGATGGCCAGGCCGGACGCGGTCAAGGCCGTGCTCGACGAGGCCAATGCCCAGGTCGGTGCGGCCGATTACCAGCTTGCTTCCTTGTCCGGGTCCGAGCCGCGTTCGGCGTTCAACGATCCGGGCACCAACGCCGCATCGCCGCGCGATGCTGTCGTGGCCCGCCCAGTCGGTTCCGATCCGGCCGCCGCGATCGGCGCCGGCGTCAAGACGACGCGCAAGGAATCGAGAGCCACCGCCCGCGACCTGAAGCCAGGCCCCAAGGCCATGGTGGTTGCAGCCGCACCGCAGGCCGCCCGTTGGGCCTTGACCAGCGGCGAGCAGGTCGCCACCGTTTCAAGCGCGACGACGGCGCCGGGTTACGCCTACAGCATCGTGCACACGCCGCCGAGCGAGGTCTACACCGCTGGCTTCCAGCCGAGCAGCCAGGTGGCCGATGCCAATCGCTTCACCGGCAACGCCGTCAAGTTCATGTCGGTAGCCCGCTTCCAGACCAAATGACGGCAAACCAATCGACAAAGCCGCGCCGGGCAACCAGCGCGGCTTTTTGCTGCGTGGCCGGATCCGGTCGCGCGGCCCGCCGGCTTCCGATCACACCGGCCTGACATTGCCGTGATCGTGGAACGCCTCGGGCCGTCAACGGTTTCTCCCTCGTTCGTTCAAACCCGGGGATACCCATGAAGAAGATTCTACTGGCATCGGTCATCGCGTTGGCAACCGCTTCGGCGGCCGTCGCCCCTACGCAGGCCGAAACCATTGTCGTCAAGACCCACGATCACATGCACATGAAGAAGCACTGCCGGACCAAGGTTGTCACGACCTGGAAGCATCATCATAGGGTGGTCAGGGAAGTCAGGGTCTGCAACTGATCCGGCCAAGGCAGGCCTGGAAAAAACATCCGGCGGAAACCCGGTAGACGCAAGTCGGCCGGGTTTTTCCATGCCGCCATGAAAGCCTTATTTTGCGAGCTTGCTCGCCGCGCGCGCCAAGGCTTCGATCTCGTCCCATTTGCCGGCCTTGACGAGGTCGTCGGGCGCCACCCAGGAACCGCCGACGCAGACCACGTTGGGCAGGCTGAGATAGTCAGCCGCGTTCTTGGCCGAGATGCCGCCGGTCGGGCAGAATTTCACATCGGCGAGCGGCGAGGCGAAGGCCTTCAGCGAAGCGATGCCGCCCGACTGCTCGGCCGGGAAGAATTTCAGAAAGCGCAAGCCGGCTTCGCGCGCGGCCATGATCTCGCCGGGGGTGATCGCACCGGGCAGCAGCGGAACATCGCTGGCGGCGGCTGCCGACAGAAGCTCGCAGGTGATGCCGGGGCTGACGATGAAGCGCGAGCCCGCGGCAGCCGCCTCTTCGAACTGCCTGGCATCGAGAATGGTGCCGGCGCCGACGATGGCTTCCTCGACTTCACCAGCGACCCGCCGGATCGCTTCCAGCGCGTCGGCGGTCCTCAGCGTGATCTCGATCGCAGGCAGGCCGCCGCGCGCCAGAGCGCGGGCCAGCGGCACGGCATTGGCGACATCGGAGATCTTCAGCACCGGGATGACGGGCTGGCCGTTGAGGAGCGACAGAAGTTTTTCGGTCTTGCTGGGCATGTGTCTCTCCGTGGCGTGGGACAATTCAACCGATTAGCAGAAGGCCGTTTTCCTGTCCACGAAACCGGCCGTGTCGCGATGTCACGCGTCGCCCATACTCGCCAAGCCCAAGTTGACAAGGGTGGCTGCCGGCTCGATGGTGCCGACAGCTTTTGCCCCGGTGGCTTTTCAGGATAGGAATTTTTTCTTGACTCCCTGATCTCAGCTATGGTACAAATTCGCCCATGGTGCAGATTTGCGCCAGCGACCCGCCGAACAGGATGCCTGCTTTGCCTTGAATCGGCTTGCTCGAGCGTCTAGTGGCTTCGGCAATGACATCACTTCCACCCCTTCGCGTCGCCGCGCTCTACCGGTTTGCCCGGCTCGACGCTTTCGAAGAACTGCGCGCGCCGCTCGCCGCATTCTGCTGCGGGCGCGGCATAAAGGGAACGCTGCTGCTGGCGCATGAAGGCATCAACGGCACCGTCGCCGGCAGCGAGACGGCAATTGCCGAACTGATCGCGTATCTCGAAGCCATCGAAGGGCTTGCCGGACTCGAGGTCAAGTACAGCGCGGCCGCGGACATGCCGTTCCATCGCATGAAGGTGCGGCTGAAGCGCGAGATCGTCACCATGGGTGTCGATGACATCGATCCTTCGAAAAGTGCCGGCACCTACGTCGCGCCGGCCGACTGGAACGCTCTGATTTCGCAGCCCGGCACTGTCATCATCGACACGCGCAACGCCTATGAGGTGTCGATCGGCACGTTCAAGGGTGCGATTGACCCGGCCACCGCAAGCTTTCGCGAGTTCCCGGCCTGGGTGGAAACGCACCGGGCGGAGCTCGAAGGCCGCAAGGTTGCGATGTTCTGCACCGGCGGCATACGCTGCGAAAAGGCAACCGCCTATGTCAAATCGCTCGGCTTCGAGGATGTCTTCCATCTCAAGGGCGGTATCCTCAAATACCTCGAGGAGGTTCCGGCCGAACAGAGCCTCTGGCAAGGCGAGTGCTTCGTCTTCGACGAGCGGGTTTCGGTGTCGCACGGTCTTGCCGAGGGTGACGCGGAACTGTGCCGCGCCTGCCGCCACCCGCTGACGCCGGGCGAGCTGACGTCGCCCAAATTCGCTGCCGGTATTTCGTGCCCGCATTGCTTCGATGCGCGTTCGGACGAGGACCGCCAGCGTTATGCCGAGCGCCAGCGCCAGGTCGAGCTTGCGCAGGCGCGGGGCAGGGGGCCGCATATCGGCTCCTGATCCAGCATCGTGCTGCTGCAAAGCGGCTGCCTGTCATTGCAATCTCAAGTTTCGGGACCTACGTCTTCGACGTTCGAAACCCGCCCGTTGGCCGGGCAAATCCTGGAGGCACTGAATGTTCGATCCCAAGAAGCTTCTCGACGATCTGCTCGGCTCGCAAATCCCCGGCACCAGCGGCACCGTTCGCGACAAGGCGGGGCAGGCCGTGCAGATGGCCAAGGACAATCCGCTGGCCGCCGGTGCGCTGGCCGCGGTGCTGCTCGGAACCGGTACTGGCCGCAACGTGACGGGCGCCGCGGTGAAGCTTGGCGGACTGGCCGCGATCGGCGGCCTCGCCTACAAGGCCTACCAGAATTACAAGGCCGGCAACGCGCCCGCGGAAGCACCGGCGGCCGGCCAACCGGAATTGCTGCCGCCGCCCAAGGATACCCCCTTCCACCCGTCGCAGGCGCCGCAAGGCGAGGACGAATTCACGCTGACCCTGGTGCGGGCGATGATCTCGGCGGCGAAAGCCGATGGCCATATCGACGATGAAGAGCGCCAGAAGATCGCCGGCAAGCTCAGCCTGGCCGGCATAGGCTCCGATGCCGAAAAGTTCCTGATGGCGGAGCTGGCAAGCCCGCTCGACCTCGACACGCTGGTGGCCGGCGCCAAGACCGATGCGCAGAAGCTCGAACTCTACACGGCGTCGCGCCTGACCATCGATCCCGACACACGCGCCGAGCGCGGTTATCTCGATCTGCTCGCCGGCCGGCTCGGCCTGCCGGACGCGCTGGTCGACCATGTCGAGGCGACGGTTTCGGCGGCCAAGGTGCCGGCCAAGGCCGGGACGTCACCCAATCCGCGCTGGTAGGCCAAAACGGCACAGGGGGCACTTTCCGGGTTAACCGCTCATTAACCCAGCAAGCGCATCATTCAACACAGTCGGATCGGCTTTTCCTCCTCCCAAGCCCGGTTCAGATCAGGGGCGGTCGCCAATGGCCGCCCTTTTTGTCGGTCCGGCCGGATGGACACGCTTGCCATCGCCGCCGTCATTTGCGATGCCTTCCTTTTCGAGCCAACCCCCCAAAATCAGTCGAGCAAGCGCAGCGCTGCCGGAGGACAATAGCCATGACCGAGCAAAGAACCGCCATCGTCACCGGGGCCGGCACGGGCATCGGCAAGAGCGTCGCCACGGCGCTGCTCAAGGCCGGCTGGAACACGGTGTTCTGCGGACGCCGCAAATCCGTGCTGGATGCAGCCGTGGCTGAGGCCGGGTCCACCGGCGCCAAGGCCCTGGCGGTTGCCTGCGATATCAGCAAGGCAGGCGAGGTCGACGATCTGTTCGAGACCGTGGCGGCGGCCTTCGGCCGTGTCGACCTGCTCTTCAACAATGCCGGCATGGGCTACAAATCGACGCCGATCGACGAGATACCGGTCGAAGTGTGGAACGATATCGTCGGCGTCAACCTCACCGGTTCGTTCCTGTGCGCCCGTGCCGCCTTTGGCGCCATGCGCAAGCAGAAGCCGATGGGTGGCCGCATCATCAACAACGGTTCGGTGTCGGCCTATGCGCCGCGCCCAGGCTCGGTGCCCTACACGGCGACCAAGCATGCCATCACCGGACTGACCAAGACGCTGGCGCTCGACGGCCGGCCCTATGACATCGCCTGCGGCCAGATCGACATCGGCAATGCGCTGACCGACATGGCGCAGCCGATGACGGTCGGTGTGCCGCAGGCCAATGGCTCGATCGCAGCCGAAGCGGTGATGGATGTTCAGCGCGTCGCCGACGCCGTCGTCCACATGGCCAGCCTGCCGCTCGACGCCAACGTGCTGTTCATGACCGTGATGGCGACCAAGATGCCGTTTGTCGGGCGTGGGTGAGCAGCCCGGTTCGCGTAAGCGAATTCATCGTGCCAGTGGCACGATGAAAGGCCGGCGAACGCTGGGACGCTGCGAAGCAGCGGGGACCCAGCCGGATGGTTTTATTTCCCGGCCAGCGGCACGCCGGGCTTGAACAGCAGAATGGGCCTGATCTCGTAAACGGCGGTGGGATTGACGCGGCGAAGGTCGCGGGCGATCGCGATGGCCTCGTCTCGCGTGGCGCAGTCGACGACATAGAGCCCGAGCAACTGTTCCTTGGTTTCGGCGAAAGGACCGTCGATGATCACACCGTCGCCCGGGCCGCGCAGGGTGATGGCATCCTGTGTTGCGCCCAGACGCGCGGACGGCCCCAGCGTGCCTTCCTCATGAAGCCGGGTGTTGATCTTCAGCAGGTCGGCCATAAGTGCTGCATCTTCCTGCGGCGTCAGCGCCTTGATCGCATCTTCCACGTGATAGGCAAGGATTGCGTAGAACATTTTATGTCACCTGCTTCGATCCTGATCCAGGGAGCGTAGCGGTTCCCGACACGCCCGCCCAGCCTTGGCCGTGCGTGTCCGGACAGATCATGACACCATCATGGTCGCCAGCCGCAACCATCCGGAAAGAGGCCACCGGCCTGCTTTGAAGCCTACTTCGCCAGGAATGCTCCGATCCGCTCCAGCGCGCGCAGGATGTTCTCCTCGGAATTGGCGTAGGAGAGCCTGATATAGCCTTCGCCGAGAATGCCGAAATCGGGGCCGCCGATCAGCGCCACGCCGGCCTCGTCGAGCAGCGCCGAGGCGAGCTTCTTGGCCTTCCAGCCGGTCTTCGAGACGTTGGGGAAGGCGTAGAACGCGCCCTTGGGCGTGATGCAGGATATGTTGGGCAGGGCGTTCAGTCCCTCGACGACGATCTTCCGGCGGCGGTCGAAGGCGCGCATCATCTCGTCGACGTCGTCCTGCGGGCCGTCGATGGCGGCTATGCCGGCAAACTGGCTCGGCGCGTTGACGCAGGACCAGCAATTGACCGCCAGCTTGCGCACCTTGTCGTAGAGATGGGCGCCCTTGTCGCCATTCGGCCAGATCGACCAGCCCATGCGCCAGCCGGTCATCGCCCAGGTCTTCGACCAGCCGTTGAGCACGATCAGCCGGTCGCGGATTTCGGGAAAGCCGAGCAGCGAGCAATGCGTCTCGCCATCATAGGTCATGACGTCGTAGATCTCGTCGGAGAGGATGGCGACCTGCGGATGCGCCTCCAGCCCCTTGACCAGTTTCTCGATCTCGGCGCGAGGCGTGACGCCGCCGGTCGGATTGGCGGGCGAGTTGAGGATCAGCAGCCTGGTCTTCGAGGTGATCAGCGCCAGCGTCTCCTCGGCCGAGAAGGCAAAGCCGTTTTCTTCGCGCATCGGCACGGGAATGGGTGCCGCACCCGTGAACTCGATCATCGAGCGGTAGATGGGGAAGCCGGGGTCCGGGTAGAGGATCTCGGCGCCGGGCTCGCCGAACATCAGGATCGCGGCGAACATGGTCGGCTTGCCGCCGGGCAGGATCATCACCGTTTCGGGCGATATCTCGACACCGGTGGTGGTCAGCGTGCGGCGCACCACCGCCTCGCGCGTCGCCAGCAGGCCATTGGCCGGCGTGTAGCCGTGATGGCCGTCGCGCAGCGCCTTGATCGCCGCCTCGACGATGTGCTGCGGCGTCTTGAAGTCGGGCTGGCCGATGCCGAGATTGACGATGTCGCGGCCTTGTTGGGCAAGTGCTGTGGCCCTCGCAAGCACGGCGAAGGCGTTTTCCTCGCCAAGGCGGTCGAAGGCCGAAATCGTGTGGAGCATTTTTCCCGTCCGTGTGGTTCTTGCTGTTGGGTCGCGTTTTTGTGAGCCTCAGCCCGCAAAAGTCAAACGGATTGGAGCATTCGGTGTCGGAAAATCTGAAGGGTTGGCAACCGCGTCCGCGGCCCGAACGCAAGACCATCGACGGTCGATACGTCCGGCTTGAACCGCTGAGCGCTGCAAAACACGGCGACGGCCTCTATGAAGCGTCCTCCGTGTCCGATATCGACGACCGCTTCGCCTGGTTGCCCGACTATCCGCCGGAGACCCGCGCCGCCTTCCAGCCATGGCTGGACAAAGTCGAAGCCAGCGAGGATCCGCTGTTCTTCACTGTCATCGACAAGGCCAGCGGCAAGGTCGCCGGACGCCAGACGCTGATGCGCATCGATCCGGCCTACGGCGTCATCGAGATCGGCAACATCTATTGGGGACCGCTCATCTCGCGCAAGCCGGGAGCAACCGAAGCGCAGTTCCTGTTCATGAAATACATCTTCGACGGGCTCGGCTATCGCCGCTATGAATGGAAGTGCAACAACCGCAACGAGCCATCGAAGCGGGCGGCCGAGCGGTTCGGCTTCAAGTTCGAAGGCATTTTCCGCCAGCATCTCATCGTCAAGGGTGAAAACCGCGACACTGCGTGGTATTCGATCATCGACAAGGAATGGCCGGCGCTGCGCAGTGCCTATGAGGCGTGGTTCGATCCGGCCAATTTCGATGGCGACGGCCGGCAGAAGCGACGGCTCGAGGATTTTCGCGCGGAATTCGGCGCTTAGGAGTTCACTATTGGCACATACCCACGATCACACCGGGCACGGTCACGGCCCTGGTCATGTGCATGGCTCGACCGACAAGAAACGCGTTCTGATCGCAGCCTGCCTGACCGGCGGCTTCATGGTCGCCGAGGCGCTTGGCGGCATCCTCACGGGCTCGCTGGCGCTGCTGGCCGATGCCGGCCACATGCTCGCCGATTCGATCGCGCTCGGCCTTGCCTGGTATGCGTTTCATCTTGGCGGCCGGCCGGCGACCGTTCGCCTCACCTATGGCTTCGGCCGGGTCAAGACGCTGGTGGCCTATACCAACGGCATCGCCATCTTCGTCATCGCGCTGTGGATCGTCTATGAGGCCTGGGGACGCCTGCAGGCGCCGGCGCCGGTGCTTGGCGGGCCGATGCTGGTGGTGGCGATCCTCGGCCTGCTGGTGAACCTCGGCTCGTTCTTCGTGCTGCATGGTGGCGACCGCGAGAGCCTGAACATGCGCGGCGCCATCCTGCATGTGCTTGGCGACCTGCTCGGCTCGGCGGCGGCCATCGCGGCGGCGCTGGTCATCCTGGCGACCGGCTGGACGCCGATCGACCCGATCCTGTCGGTCCTGGTTTCACTGCTGATCCTCTACACGGCGTGGTCGCTGATGCGGGAGGCCGCCCATGTCCTGCTCGAGGGCGTGCCGCCAAGCCTCGACCGAGATCTGATCGCCAGGGATATCCAGACGACGATCCACGGCGTACGCGAAGTGCACCACATGCATGTCTGGTCGCTCGACGGGACCAGCAATATGGCGACGCTGCATGCCTGTCTCGACGAGGGCGTCGATGCGCATCAGGCGGTGAGTGCCGTCAAGAAGCGGCTTGCAAGCGAGCACGGCATCAGCCATGCCACCGTGGAACCGGAATTCGGCCAATGCGCCGACGATGGCGACGAGCACGACCACGGGCACGAGCATGAAGCGGCTGCATACCACGACCACCATCACTAGGACCGGATCGATCGATGTCGATCGTCCTGCCTCAGGAGTTGCAAAACCTTGAAAACCAGCTTGACGAACGCCCATCCTCCGGACGCGGCATGATGGACCGCGACACCAGGAACGCGGTCATCGCCGCCGCGTGGATCATGCTGCTGTTCGGTATAGGCGCCTACTATCTGCCGACCGTGATGCTGGCACTCGGCAGCCTTTCCACCGTGCTGGCCGGCGCCTTTGGCATCGTCTTCGTGCTGGCGTTCTTCTCGGTGTTCTGGCTGCGCGCCCGCAACCAGCGCAAAAACCAGGGTAAATAGGCAAGGGATCTTCGACATGCGCATTCTGATCACTGGCGCCGCGGGTATGGTCGGCCGCAAGCTCATCGCCCGGCTGGCCAAGGACGGGACGCTGCGCGGGGGCAAGATCACCGCGCTCGATCTCCACGATATCGTGCCGCCACAGGCGCCGAGCCTGGATGGCGTCAGCGTCACGCTGCACACCGGCGATCTCGCCGAAGCGGGTGCCACCGAGCGCCTGGTCGCATCGCGCCCCGACGTCGTGTTCCACCTTGCCGGCATCGTGTCGGGCGAGGCGGAAGCGAATTTCGATCTCGGCTACCACGTCAATCTCGATGGCACGCGCGCCCTGTTCGATGCCATCCGGGTGGCGGGCTTTGCGCCGCGCGTCGTCTTCACCTCGTCGATCGCGGTGTTCGGCGCGCCGTTCCCGGACGTCATTCCCGATGACTTCCATCCGACGCCGCTGACCTCTTATGGTACCCAGAAGCAGATGAGCGAAGCGCTGCTGGCCGACTATTCCAGGCGCGGGTTCTTCGACGGTATCGGCATCCGGCTGCCGACAATCTGCGTGCGGCCGGGCAAGCCGAACAAGGCGGCGTCCGGCTTCTTCTCGGGCATCATCCGCGAGCCGTTGAGCGGCCATGAGGCGATCCTGCCGGTGCCGCGCTCGGTCGTGCACACGCATGCCAGCCCGCGCTCGGCGGTCAACTTCCTGATCCATGCGGCGGGGATCGACGGCAGCGCTGTCGGGCCACGCCGCAATCTGACCATGCCCGGCGTCGCCGTCACCGTCGGCGAGCAGATCGAGGCGCTGGAACGCATCGCCGGGCCGAAGGCGGCAGGCCTGATCCGCGAGGTTCCGGATGACACGATCTGGGCGATCGTCAAGGGCTGGCCGACGCGCTTCGAGGCAAAGCGGTCGCGGGAGCTTGGCTTCAGCGCCGAAAAGAGTTTTGACGAGATCATCCGCGCTCACATCGAGGATGAGCTCGGCGGCAAGATCGCGGGTTAAACTCCGACCCTCGTGGCGCCGGGCATCATCCGCCGCTCGCCAGGCTTGCCGACAGCAGCAGCAGTCCGAACAGGAACACGAAGGCGGCGCCGCCGATCTCGACGATCGAGTGGATGCGGTTGCCCATGCGGCCGTCGCCGGCGAAATAGACCGCCCAGTTCTTGGCGGTCACCGCCAGCGTCGCCAGTGCCGAAACGGTGATGGCGGTGCCCAGCGACATTGCCAGCACCGACAGCAGGCCGCCGAGCCAGAGGCCGTTGAGCAGGGCGAAGCTGAGCACGATCAGCGCGCCGGAGCAGGGGCGGATGCCGACCGCCGCCACCGCTGTCCAGGCCGTGCGCCAGTCGAAGCGGTCGCCCGACAGCAGCGCCGGATCGGGTGCGTGCGAATGGCCGCAGGTGTCGCAGACTTCGCCGGCCGCGTGATCGTGATGAGCATGATCGTGTTCGGCATGATCGTGATGATCGTGCGAAGGGCCGTGCACATGGTCATGCGCGTGCAGCGCGTGCGAATGGGCATGCGCCGAATGGCTGTGAGCTGCATGGGAATGGCCGGCATGCGAATGCGCGCCGTGCGAATGACCCCCGTGAGAATGACCGGCGTGAGAATGGCCGGCATGAGCCGCCGACAGGCTGTAGGCCGGGCCCTTGCCGAACAGACGCAGGACGGAAGGACCGAGTTTGCGCCACAGCAGCCAGGCGCCGAACAGGGTGACGAAGACAAAGCTCATGATCTCCATGAACCAGGCTGCGTCCGTCATCGAGACGGAGGTGCCGCGCAGGACGAAATAGGCGACCCCCATCACCGCGACCGCGGTCAGGCCCTGCAGCAGCGCCGAGACGAAGGACAAGAGGATGCCGCGCCGCAACGCCACTTCATTGGCCACCATGTAGGACGAGATCACCGCCTTGCCGTGACCGGGGCCGGCGGCATGGAAAATACCGTAGGCGAAGGACAGGCCGACGAGTATCCAGATCTTGCTGCCGTCCTGGCGCATCGCCTTCATCGCCGTTGCCAGCGCGCGGTAGAATTCCTGCTGCCTGAGATTGATCCACATCAGAATATGGGCGAACGGGCCGGTGGTGGGCGCCATGCCGTCATTGACGCCGATGCCGAGCGAACTCTGGGCATGAGCGGCGTCGGCGAAATGCATCATGGCGACTGTGAGGGCCAACAGGCCGAATGCCAAACGCAGGGACGGTTTCGTCACCGGCTTCATCCTTCTGGCTGACAGGTCAGTTCGAGCTTGGTGGCGAAGATCTTGCTCATATCGGTGCCGGTCGGATCGTTGAAAAAGGCATCGGTGAGGGTCTTCTGGTTTTCCTTGATGGCCTCGTCGGGGTCGGGACGGACCACCTTGCTGGTGCAGTTCGAGGGCAGGCCTTCGACCGTGATGTTGGAGTCCTCGGTGAAGTCGATCGCCGTGTAGAATGTCGGATCGTAGACGCCGATATCGATCTTGCCGTTGAGCTTGATCGGCACCTTCGGTTCGGACTCGAACAGGATGATCAGCTGGTCGTTGTCGAAATTGGCCATCAGATGCGGCGGCGGCGTCATCGCCACGTCCTTGCCGTCGACGGTGACGAGCTGGAAGTAATTGAACTCCGCCAGCGAGGCATGAACGGTGTCGGCGACTTCCTTCAGCTCCTTGTCGTCGAGCTTCAGGTCGGAGTTCTTGTCGAACTCCATCATCACCGTCGAGGAAAACAGGTCGTCGAAGCGCCAGAGATGACGCAGAGCCTTCACGCTTTGGTGATCCGGGGAGAGGATCACATCGAGGCGAGCCTCGGCGAAGACGTGTGGATGCACGTAAGCGGGTCCAGTGGCGGCAAAGCTAGCCGCCAAGGCCGAAGCCAGCATGATTGCGTGCCGTTTCAGGTGCATTCTCGGTCGCGATTCCCTAGGCTTCGGAAGAGTTGCCGAGAGTTACCAGAAAGGGGGCGAAATTGGGACCGCTGCTCGGCTGAAGTGGGTCAGGCAACTTCACGCGTCCTGAACCACTGCACCAGGAAGTCGACGAAAACGCGGACCTTGGCCGGCAGATAGCGGCGGTGCGGGTAGACGGCGAAGATGCCGCCGCCCGACAGGATACGGTCATCTATCACCGACACCAGCCGGCCGCTCGCGAGGTCGGGCGCGGCAATGAAATCCGGCAGGACGGTGAATCCCAGCCCGGACACGGCCGCGGCTCTCGCCGTCATCGGGCTGTTGACCTCGATCGGACCCGACACCGAAACGCTGACCGGATCGCCATTGTCGCCCTTGAACGGCCAGTTGTTCAGTCCGCGGCCATTGGTGTCGACGATGCAAGGCATGCGGCTGAGATCCTGCGGCCGTGTCGGCGTGCCATGCTTGGCGATCAGTTCGGGGGAGGCGCAGAGCTTTATCGAAAACGGCGCCAGACGCCTGGCGATCAGCGACGAGTTCTCCAGCCGCGAGATGCGCACCGCAAGGTCGAAGCCTTCCTCGACCAGATCGACGAAGCGGTCGTCGAGCTGGATGTCGAGCACGATGTCTGGATGCTGCTTGGCGAAGTCGATCAGCGACTGGCCGATCGGCGCGTCGGCGAAGGTGCGCGGCGCCGACAGCTTGATCCGGCCGCGCACGTCGCCGGAGGATTCGCGCACCGCGTCGGCCAGGCTGTCGACCTCGCGCACGATCTCCGAGGCGCGCCGGTAATAGGTGTGGCCGGCCTCGGTCATCGAGAACTGGCGCGTGGTGCGGTTGAGCAGCAAAGCGCCGAGTTCGTCCTCCAGCTCGCGCACATATTTCGACAGCAAGGCCTTGGAGCGGCCGATCTTGCGCGCCGCCGCGGAAAAGCCCTCGGCCTCGACCACGTCGATGAAGGCACGCATGCGCGTCAGTGTGTCCATGGTCAGGCCTTTCGTGCCGCGTCGAGAAGTTTCCGGCCGAGCCGTATCAGGGCAATGTCGCTGCCGGAAGGGCCAAGCAGCGACAGGCCGAACGGGGCGCCGGCGACCGAGCCGACGGGCAGTGTGATCTGTGGAAAACCGGACAGGCCGGCCAGGCACAGAAGCTGGAGCGCCCGTTCGCGATAGGCCTGGAACTGCTCCGGCGTGCTGTCCACGTAAGGCGCCGGACCAGGCACCGTCGGCAGGACAAGGAAGCCGTCCTTGCCGAGCAGGGCGCTCAGTTCGCCGCGAAAGGTCAGACGCCGCACCTTCTCGGCCTGGGCTGTCTTGTCGTCGACGGCGCGGCCGAAGCCGAATCGCTCCTCGACGCCGGGGCCGAGGTCGCGCTCGCCGCTGGTGATCCATTCGCCATGCACCGCCCAGGCCTCCCTGGCCTGCAGCCGGCGAAAGCACCAGTAAAGTTCATCGGGAGATGAGGAGAAGCGGATTGCCGGCGTCGCCGGCGCGCCGAAAACCGCGCCCGCCAGCCCCTTCATTCCGGCATATTCGGCCAGCGCCGGGCGGGCGACCAATCCGTCCAGCCAATCCAGCGCCAGCGGCCGGTCCAACACGTGCTGGTGCGGATCGCGGCCGAGCAGCAGCTTGCCGACGGTCTCGTAGGTCTCGATGTCGTCGGCGAACCAGCCGAACGTGTCGAGGCTCGGCGCCAGCTTCATCGTGCCGTCGAGCGAAATGCGGCCATGCGTGGTGCGCAGCCCGATCAGTCCGCAAAAGCTCGCCGGTGCTCGGATCGAGCCGCCGGTGTCGGAACCAGTGGCGATATCGGCCAGCCTGCCCGCCACCGCCGCCGCCGACCCCGATGAGGAGCCGCCGGTGACGCGGTCGGGTGCCGCCGGGTTCACCGGAAACGAGAAATGCGCATTCTGACCGAACAGCGCGAAGGCGAGCTCGTCGGTCTGCGTCTTGCCGACGAAGCGTGCGCCGGCATCGAGGATCATCTGCACGGCGGGTGCGGTGCGCGAGGCTGCGTGGCTTTCGGCGAATTTTTGCAAATTGCCGCAACCGGTGCGGTAGCCGGCGACGTCGTATATGTCCTTGACGGCCAGCCGCAGGCCGGCCAGCGGGCCAAGCTGGGCATGTGCCACGGGCATCTGGCGAAGATCGAGAAAGGCGTTGAGAGGGCCGTGCGTGCCTGTCATCGTTCGATATCCGGATACGGTTGCCGCAACATTGTTCGACGCCAGAAATTTTACAACCTGCGATACGATTTTTATTGATTGTGAAAGTCTTCGCCCTTATATCGCGCTTGCCCAAAGTCGCACGTGCCTGTGGGTGTCCGCCGATCCTCGAATGGTGAGGGAAATCGGTAAGGTAACTGGAGCCAACCCCTCCAGTCGGTCTAGCGGCCAACCGCCAGCCCGAGGACACCTTGAAGCAACGACGGTGCGGGCCTTTCTGGTGTTCTGCCGGTTGTCCAAAAACCGGGGTTACTGAAGAGGCACACCTTCATTGCCGGCAGTGCGGACGGGTCTCCCATCCAAGCCAAGGCAGACAAAGCGAACCGAGGCCGGGCAAGGCCAAGGTTCACCGCCGCGAGACGGCGCTTCATGGTTCCGGGGTCTCCACCGGCTGGTTCCATGGATTTCCGTCCCGCCTTTGTCCACCGCGAGTTCGCGAGGCCGACAGCCCGCGTCCCGCAGCCTTATTGCGCGCCGAAAGGCGCTGATGGAGAGACCCCGATGGCCACCCAGCGCATCCTTGACTTCCTCGCCACCCGACGTCCGACCGGCCCCTGCCTCGTCGTCGACCTCGATGTCGTGCGCGACAATTTCCGCGCCTTCGAGAAGGCGCTGCCCGATTCCAGGATCTACTATGCGGTGAAAGCAAACCCGGCGCCGGAAATCCTGCGCCTGCTTGCTGCGATGGGCTCGTCCTTCGACACCGCTTCCGTTGCCGAAGTCGAGATGGCGATGGACGCTGGTGCGCCGGCGGACCGCATCTCCTTCGGCAACACCATCAAGAAGGAGCGTGACATCGCACGCGCCTACCAGCTCGGCATCCGCCTGTTCGCCGTCGATTGCGTCGAAGAGGTCGAGAAGATCGCCCGCGTCGCGCCCGGTGCGCGCGTGTTCTGCCGCGTGCTGACCGATGGCGAGGGCGCCGAGTGGCCGCTGTCGCGCAAGTTCGGCTGCGTGCCGGCGATGGCCGTCGACGTGCTGCGCCATGCCAAGGGGCTCGGCCTCGACGCCTATGGCGTGTCGTTCCATGTCGGCTCGCAGCAGACCGACCTGACCGCCTGGGACCGTGCGTTGGCCGACGCCAAGGTGGTGTTCGCGACGCTCGCCGAGGAAGGCATCGTCTTGAAGATGGTCAATATGGGCGGTGGTTTCCCGACGCGCTATCTGCGTGACGTGCCGGCCGCCCAGGCCTATGGCCAGGCGATCTTCTCGGCGCTGCGCAAGCATTTCGGCAATGCCATTCCGGAGACCATCATCGAGCCGGGCCGTGGCATGGTCGGCAATGCCGGCGTCATCAAGTCGGAAGTCGTGCTGATCTCGAAGAAGGCCGCCAACGACAATGTGCGCTGGGTGTTCCTCGACATCGGCAAGTTCGGCGGCCTGGCCGAGACGATGGACGAGGCGATCCGCTACCCGATCGTCACCGCGCATGACGGCACGGAGACCGCACCTTGCGTGCTCGCCGGCCCGACCTGCGATTCGGCCGACGTGATGTACGAGAAGACGCCCTATCCGCTGCCTTTGTCGCTGACCATCGGCGACGAGGTGCTGATCGAAGGCACCGGCGCCTACACGACCACCTACTCGGCGGTCGCCTTCAACGGCTTCGAGCCTCTCCGATCCTACGTGATCTGACGGCGCTTGCTCAGCGCATTTTCGAACGGCGAACCGGACACAACTTCGCCTGAAAATGCGCTGAGAGAGCCGATCAGATCATCCCAGGTGGGCGACTTTCGTCCACCCGGGCTCGCCTGTGGAACAGATCTCCGCTCGCCAGGGATTACGGAAATGGAAATGCCAGTTGAAATTGGGGGCCACGCACCGGCCTTTGTGATGGTTGCCGAAACCGCCGCCGATGTTGCGGCGCGCGAGGCGTTGCTCGATCGGGCCATGGGGCCGAAGCGCAGGAAAAAGTCGTCGGAGAAGCTGCGGCGTGGCCGGCGGCCCTCGGAAGGCCTGGCCTTCGTCGCCCGCGATGCTTCGGGCGGCGTCGCCGGCACCGTGCGGCTGTGGGACGTCAGGCTGGGCGAGGGCGGTGCGGCCGCGCTGCTGCTTGGCCCGCTTGCCGTCGATCCGTCGCTCAAGAACGCCGGCATCGGCTCGGCCCTGATGCGCCATGCCATCGCCGAGGCGGCACGTCTTGGCCATGCCGCGATCCTTCTGGTCGGCGATGCGCCCTATTACGCGCGCTTCGGCTTCTCGGCCGAGAAGACCGGTTCGCTTGCCATGCCGGGACCCTATGAGCGGCACCGCCTGCTGGCGCTGGAACTGGTGGAAGGCGCGCTTGACGGCGTGCACGGCACGCTGAGGGCGGCCGGCCGCAAGCTGAAGGCGCAGGAATTGATATCGGCGGCCTGAGATACGAAGCCGCCAGCATTTCACGCAAAAACGCCGCCCGAAAAGGCGGCGTTTTTTCGCGATTGGTGGGCGCCACCTTGGGCGCCTGCATGCCTTCAGCCGATCAGCTGGCTGAGCGCCATGGCAACGGTCATGTCGCCTTCGACCTTTATCTTGCCGGTCATGAACGCCATTGTCGGGTTCAGGTCGCCAGCGATCAGCGAATCGAGATCGTCGAGCGAGAGCTTGATGGTGCAGTCGGTGGGTGCATCGGTGTTCGAGACGGTTGCGCCGTCGATGACGATGACGCCGTCGCTGCCGGTGTCGAATTTCACGGAACGATCGAACCCGCTGCTGGCCACGCGCGACTTGATCTTCTCGGCAATCTCCTGAACGCTCACGCTGTTCTCCTTGTCTGGTTGCATCTGTCTCGCAACGGCGCTTCGATCCAGCCGAAGCCCGTGCCGCGGTTTCGCGATCACGGTCGCTGCCGCATATAGCTTTGGGTTGACGTTTACGTCAACGCGAATTCAGGCGGTTGGTTCCTGCCGTTGCGGCAGGCGAGCCTGGAGGAGGCCGGGAATGCGAGCCCGGCAACTCAGTGTTCCTTGAACGCCTTGGTCATTTCGCTCGCCGTCTCGCTTTTCTTGCGGCGCAGCCAGTTGTCGCGGATTTCGTCCTTCGACAGGAAATTGACCTGGTCGATCAGAACCTCATGCACCAAAGGCGCCCCGACACGCGTGTTGACGGTATCGCGGATCGCGGCGCGGAAGGCATCGAGATCGATCGTCGCCTTGTTGGTGAAGTCGATCTGCGGATTGGAATAGAGGTAGGAATAAACCTGGTCGGTGATCAGCGCTTCGGCGGGAATGGACAGTTTCTTGATCTGCTCGGGTTCGACCGTGTAGACAAGCTTGGTCAGGAAATAGCCGCCGATCTCGGAATCGCGGATCAGCGGCACCGAAATGATGTCGGTCTTGACGTAGTCGAGGCCGCCCAGCATCGGCTTCGGCGTTTCGCCGACACCGCGCTCGCCGGCCGCCTGGAAAGAATAGAATACGGCGCCCAGCGTTGCGGCGCAGATCCAGACGGCGATGGCGATGACCTTGATCATCGGGCCTTGTCAGTCCCTTGGTCAGTCCCTTGCAATGGCAACGCGGCACGGCGCCGTTGCCGAGGCAGGATCTCCGATGTGTCGCCTGTGTTCGCCATCACGCCTTTATCCAGCCGAACTCGCCGGCGGAATAGGTGCCGTCGGTCTCGGCGCGCTGGATGGCGTGCCGCAGCAGGCTGGCGACTTCGTTGACCGCGCTGAGATGCGCCAGGATCGCCGCTTCGTTCTTCGCCAGCTTCTGGCGCAGCCGGGTCAGGCCCTCGCGGTGCTGCTCGAGGAATTCGGCTTCGCTGCCGCCCTTCATGGCGCGGGTCAACTCGTAGAGGTAGCGGCTCTTGCGGGCGTTCGATGCCTTGAGATCATAGTTGGTGGCGTTGCGGATGCCTGCCGTCTCTTCCTCGACCACTTCCTCGATGCGGCCGATGATGGCGGCGAGATTGCCGGGCCGCGCGAACGGGATCGGCGCTTCCGATGTGGTCGTGCGTGCTGGCAGGTTGGGGGTGGATTCCGAAAAGTCGGCCATGGCGTTTCCCAGTTTAGATCTTGATATTTGTTTTTATGGTCGTCTCGTCACCGGTCATCGATCCCGCAGCCTTGCGCTGCAATTGATGGACCAGCGAGGTCGACAGGCTGTTTTGCTGGTCGACCTCGGTCTTTTCCGGCCCGCCCGAAACCGGACCGACGGGCACGACGCGCTTGCCTTCGAGATAGTGGTCGGCGAGCATCGATTTGGCGATGCCGATGCCGCCGCGTTCGGCCATTACGTCGGCCACCCGCTCTGCAAGCTGCGATTTCCACATGTCGCCGGCCAGGCCCTTGCCGTAGACGCCCTCGGTGTCCTTGGGCAGCATGTTCTGGATGAAGGTCTGCAGCACCATCGCCTCGAACTTCTTGAATTTCTTGGCCGGGTCGGTTGCGGCGGCGGCCTTGTCGGCTGTGGCGCGCGACAGGATCGCGCCGGCATCGACGGAAGCGGCTGTGTCGAGTGAAAATGTGCCCGTAGCGCCGCCGGCCCGCTTTGCCAGCGCGGCGCGGGCGGTCTCGATATCCGCCGGGTCGACGGCTCGGGCCACATCCATAACGATGTCGCTGGGTGGAGAAATCGCCAAGAAAGTCCGCCTTTTACCGGTTTTCCCTGACCAGACCATGCCTCAACAAGCTTGTGGCAGGCTTGCGGGAAGGAGAGGGAGCGGAGTGCGGGGGATCGGATCGAAGCTGCCGGCCGAGGGGCGGATTTCCGCCTCAGCCTCACTCCTTGACCGCCCCCGTCATCGAGGAGACGTAGTGCTCGACAAAGAATGAATAGAGCACCACCACCGGCAGGGAGCCGATCAGCGCGCCTGCCATCAGGGCTCCCCATTCATAGACGTCCGAACGTACCAGCTCGGTAAGCACGCCGACCGGCACGGTTTTGTTTTCGGACGACTGGATAAAGGTCAAGGCGTAGATGAATTCGTTCCATGACAGGGTGAAGGCGAAGATGCCGGCGGAGATCAGGCCGGGCACCGACAGCGGCAGAACTATCTTGGTCAGGATTTGCCAGCGGCTCGCTCCGTCGATCAGCGCGCATTCTTCCAGTTCGAAGGGTATCGAGCGGAAGTAGCCCATCAAGAGCCACGTGCAGAATGGAATGAGGAACGTCGGATAGGTGAGGATCAGTGCGAACGGCGTATCGTAAAGGCCGAGGTTGAACACCATTACCGACAGTGGAATGAACAGAATCGAGGGCGGCACGAGATAGGCCAGGAAGATCGCCAAGCCGACCTGCCGCGCCCCGGAAAACCGCAAGCGCTCGATCGCATAGGCAGCGAACACCGCCGCCAGCAGCGACAGGAAAGTTGAGGCGGTCGAGATGATGATCGTGTTGAGGAGCCAACCCGGATAGGACGTCTCGAAGAGCAGATACCGAATATGCTCGAGCGTCGGATGGACGACCCAGAACGGGTTGAAATTGGCATAATCCGTCATCTCGAGATTGGGTTTCACCGCCGTGATCGTCATCCAGTAGAACGGGAACAGCAGCACGATGACGAAGATCAGGAGCGGCAGATAAACGGTCACCACGCGCCGGGGCAGGCTCTGAAGATAGCCCATGCCGCCTTCATCCGTGTTCGGACGGTTGCTCGTTTCGATCGCGGCCATGTCAGTCTCCACCGCCCTGCTGCCATTTACGACGTTGCAAGCCGAAATAGCTGAAAAGGATCGCCGCAAGCAGGAACGGGATCATCGCCACCGCGATCGCGGCTCCCTCGCCAAGCTGGCCGCCGGAAATGCCGCGCTGGAACGAGAGCGTCGCCATCAGATGGGTGGCATTCACCGGCCCGCCGCGAGTCAGCACATAGATCAGCTGGAAATCGGTGAAGGTGAACAGGACCGAAAAGGTCATGGTGATGGCGATGATCGGCGTCAGCAACGGCAGCGTCACATAGCGGAACAACTGCCAACGGCTGGCGCCGTCGAGCGTCGCGGCCTCGTAAAGCGATTGGGGAATCGTCTGCAGGCCGGCCAGCAGCGTGATGGCCACGAAAGGAATGCCGCGCCAGACATTGGCGGCGATCACCGAGGCGCGTGCGTTCTCCGGATCGCCAAGGAAATTGATGCGGTGGTCGATCAGTCCCATCTGCTGCAGCGCCCAGGAGAGGATGGAGAACTGCGAATCGTAGATCCACCAGAAGGCGATGGCCGAGAGCACCGTCGGCACCACCCACGGCAGCAGGACAATCGCGCGGAAGAACGATTTGAAGGGAAGGTTCTGGTTGAGGAGGAGCGCCAGCCAGAGGCCGAGCGCGAATTTCAGGATCGAAGCGCTGATCGTGTAGAGCAAGGTGTTGAAGACGGAGAGCCAGAAGACGGCGTCGCTCCACAGATATTCATAGTTTTCGATGCCGATGAAGATGCCGGGGCGGCCGATGCGGGCGTCGGTGAAGCCGAGCCAGACGCCGAGCCCCAGCGGATAGGTCAGGAAGACAAGCAGCAGTGCAGCCGCCGGAAGCATGAAGCCGAAGCCAAGTGCGTTCCGGCTTTCGCTCCAGCGCGATAGAATCCGTGAGAAGATCGAAGATCGCGGCTGGATAGCAGCTGACGGCACGGCCATGGGTCGGCTCCTGCTGAGGTCTCATTGATCGGCCGGATCGGCCACGATGCAATCCGAAGCCAGCCGGGCAGCCGCGCTGCCCGGCTGAACCGGCTCAAACGCGATAATAGCGATTTGCCCGCTTCTCGGCCTCTTCCATTGCCTCTTGTGGCGTCGCCTGGCCGGTCACCGCTTTGGCGAACATATCGACCAGCACGTAGTCGGCCATGGTTGCCGCCGAAGCATAGCCGAGCGGCCCGGCATAGCCGTTAGGCCGCAGAGTAGCCGAAGCCTTGGCGTAAGCGGCGTTGTTGGGATCGGCAGTCCATACCGGGTTGTTGTCGAATGCCTTCAGGGTCTGGCAGCAATATCCGGCCGAGGAGGTGATCCAGTCCTTCATTTGCGGTTCCTCGAACATGAACTGCAAATACGCCTTGGCCGCGTTGGGGTAGGGCGTGTAATTGAAGATGACAGCCGTGGTCACCTGGAACAATTCGACGGATTTGCCGACAGGGCCGATGGGCAGGTTGGTGGTGCGTATGTCCTTGGCGATTTCAGCCAGCTTCGGATCATTGTCCTTATTGATTTTGGCGGTGTTGTAGGCCGAGATGCCGTTGGCGATGACAGCCAGTTCGCCGGCCAGGAAGGCGCGGTTGTTGTTGACGTCGAGCCAGCTTTCCGTGCCTGGAATGAAGGTCTTGTAGAGTTCCTGCGCGTATTCGATGGCCTTGAGGGTCTCGGGGCTGTTGATCGTTACCTTGCCGCTCTCGTCGACCATCTGGCCGCCATGGCTCCACAGCAGCCAATGAGCATAGTTGTTGCCGTCGCCGACGCCATGGCCATGCGTGAAGCCGGCCGGATGTCCCTTCGCCTGCAAGGCCTTGCAAAGTTCCAGGAAGCCTTTCGTGTCCTTGGGAAACTCCGAAAAGCCGGCCTCTTTCACCCAGCTTTCCCGATAGACGATGGCGTTTCCGATCGTGGCCAGTGGCAGGCCGATGAATTTGCCTTCCCGGGTCGCATATTGCTTTGGTCCATCATGCCAGCCGCCGTATTTCGAGCCGAGATACTCGCCCAGTTCGCTCACGTCGTGCAGCTTGTCGGGATATTGGTGCGGGTCATCGAACCAGACGAACATCAGGTCGGGGCCGGAGCCGACATTTGCCGCGACTGCCGCCTTGGGGCGAATGTCCTCCCAACTTTCCTTGTCGACGCGGACCGCGACACCTGTCGCTTCGGTGAAGCGCTTGGTGTTGGCCAGCCATTGGTCCTCGTCGCCCTGGACGAAGGGCGACCAGCGCAGCAGCCTAAGCTTGGCGCCATCCTCGGGTTTGTATTTCGGTCCGTCCTGGGCAAGGGCCGGAGAGCTGATGAACCGACTTCCCAAGGCACCTGCCGCCGCGCCGGCGGTGGTGCGGATCACGTCACGTCTGGTGAACTTCATGCTCGTTTCCTCCTGCTTGTTGTCCTTGCCTGTGGTCCTACTGATCGGTACGTGTTTGGAACCTCTGTCCGGTTTCTCCGTGAAAGAGATGGATGAGGCCGGGCTCGGCCGTAAGCCGGATGGTTTCGCCCGGCGTGAAGGAATGTCGTTCCCGGAAATTCGCGACGATCTCTTCGCCGCCGGCTGTCCGGCCGATGAGCTGCACTTCGGACCCGGTTGGTTCAACCACCGCGACGGTGACCGGAATGCCCTGGTCGTCGGACAGCCGCAAATGCTCGGGCCTTATTCCCAGCACCACAGGCTCGCCATTGGGGATGGAAAGTGCCGAGGCCAACGGGACTGAAATCCCCCCGGCGCCGCGGAACGAGGGTGAGCCGTCAATAGCGATCTCGCCCCTCAGCAAATTCATGGCCGGCGAGCCGATGAAGCTGGCGACAAAAAGATTGTTCGGCCGGTCATAGAGTTCCAGCGGCGGCCCTATCTGCTCGACGATGCCGTCATGCATGACCACGATCTTGTCAGCCATGGTCATGGCCTCGATCTGGTCGTGCGTGACGTAGACTGTCGTGGTCTTGAGGCGCTGGTGCAGTTCCTTGATCTCGGCGCGCATCTGCACCCTGAGTTTGGCGTCGAGATTGGACAGCGGTTCGTCGAAGAGAAAGACCGCCGGATCACGCACGATCGCGCGGCCCATTGCGACGCGCTGGCGCTGGCCGCCGGAAAGCTGCCGAGGATAGCGCGCCAGCAACGGCACCAGCCCAAGGATTTCGGCCGCGCGGCGCACGCCTGCATCGCTCTCCGGCTTGGAAACTCCTTTGAGCATCAGCGAGAACGCCATGTTCTCGGCAACGGTCATGTGTGGGTAGAGCGCATAGTTCTGGAAGACCATGGCGACGTCGCGCTCCTTGGGCGCAACGTTGTTGACGACCCGTTCGCCAATCGCGATCTGGCCGCGTGAAATCTTTTCCAGGCCGGCGATCATTCTGAGAAGGGTTGATTTTCCGCAGCCCGATGGTCCGACCAGAGTGACGAACTCGCCGTCCTCGATGTTCACGCTGACCCCGTGCAGGATCTCGACAGCGCCGAATGATTTGTAGACTTCGCCAATTGCGACAGACGCCATCGATCCTCCCAACAAATTCCCGCGACGTCGTCGAAGGAACAACGCTTCCGCCAGCTACAGCCCTGGCTCCTCCCAGGCTCACGCTAGGCCGAAACGGTAGCGCTACCAAACCGGGCTGTAAAGCGTTTAGGGGAAAGCCGAACCTTGGGAGGGTCCGCTTCGCGCCACACAATCCTCCCAGCTGCTCCTGCGTCCGCTTCTGCGCGATCAAGTCCGGCACCTGCGGTCGCAGCGTTCGCGTTCATCACAGTTGCGCACGTCCTTGTAGGCTCGCTCAACCGGCGGCGATAAGGCTGGCTTCCTGCCAGGCGCTCGCGAGGTTCGCTTCCTGGCGTACGACCGCCTGGGCGATGCGATAAGCGGATTGAATGGCCCCTTTTCCGTCAGGGGCAGTCATTCCGGAACGATCCTTCCCGCTTGATTAGAATTCCACGTTGAGTTTTGCATTGAAGCCGTTCTGCTGGACGCCGGAGCCGAACTGACCCTGGTAGGCGACGCTGAGGGTTGCGGCATCGGTCAGGTTGAGATCGAACCCCGCTTCGATGGCGGCACTGTCCTTGGCGATCGGCACGCCAGCGATCGTGAAGGCATCACCGGCAGAGAAGGCATGTGTGCTGGTCGGTATGACGTCGCCATAGGCATGGCGCCAGCCCAGCATGCCGCGCGCCGTGGCATTGATGGCGCCGAGCGTGAAGCCGGCGGAGGCTCTGAGACCAAGCGTGGTGAAGGTGGCGTCGGTGGTCTGGCTTGCACTGGTCAATGCCGCCGCACCGCCCTTTTCCGTGAAGCCGTCCGTATGCAGGTTGACATAAGCGAGGTTGGCAAAAGGCTCGAAGGCCGCGACTGGCGTATCGATGCGATAGCCGAGTTCCCCGAACGCCTGGAAGGTGCCAGCGTTGTAGTCGCCGCTCAGGCTGTCGGCAAAGCCGGGCATGGCCACCGAGCGCGATGTCTTCATGTCATGCCACGTATAGGCAAGCCCGGAGCGGAAGGCGAGAGCGCCCCGCTGCGTGTCACCATAAAGGCCGAGATGATAATTGTCGCTCGAGCCTGACGAGGATCGGCCGTCGGCATCGAAGCTCGTGTGGCTGTAGCCAGTCATGATGCCAAGCCGCACATCCTCCGCGACAAGGCCGTCGACGCCGGTAAGAAAGCCGCCGGTGGAGGTATCGAGGCCTGCGGCATTGCCGTCGCCGTCGAAGGTGCCCCATGACCCGAAAGCCGTGCCCCAGGCGGCAAAGCGATCGGTGGTGGCAGGCGCCAGCATCGGACCGCCTTCGCCATAGGCCAGCACCGGCGTTGCCGGGATCCCTACCCCCTCGAAGGCCGCACGCAGGCGGTCATTGATGGCATCGCGGACAAAATGGCTGTCCTCGATCAGCGCCGATTTGGCGGACGCATGGATCTCGCCAGATAACGCATCGAAGGCTTCGCGTGCGGTTTCATCGTCCGGAAGGCCGGCGATTGCATCGTAGATCGGGTTGCCCGGCCCGGCGCTTTCGGCGCCATTGGCGGTGGCACACTGGTTGCGGGTGCCGGCCACGTCGCAGAACGACACGTCATTGCGGGCAACGTCGAGATAGATATTACTGGCGTCATAGGCGAGTGCCAGGTCGACAAACGGGGCGTTCTGGTCGAACGCATCATAGGTGCCGGTCACGCCTTGATCCGCGCTCAGGATCGTGTAGCGGGTTCCGGCACTGTAGCCGCCCGGCGCCTTGAGCGCGAAGACGGTGCCACCCTGGATGGTGGCTTTGCCCGTCACGTCGATCAGGTCGGAATTGCCGGCCGGATTGATCTCGACTTCGTAGGTCGAGCCTATCTCCTGCGTGTAATCGCCTGACACATTCAGCGTGCCGATCGAATTGCCCGGCGTAATCGTGCCGCCAGAAGCGATCGTGGTCGTACCCACCGTTCCCAAACCGCCGAGCGTGCCGCCGGCTGCAACCGCAATGGCGCCAGCAATGCTTGCCCCGGAATGGCTGCCGTCGCCGACAACGAGCTTGCCGCCGCCGATGGTGGTCAGACCGGTATAGGTGCTGACGCCGTTCAGCGTCAGCGTGCCGGCGCCGGTCTTGACGAGGCTCCCTCCGATGCCAGTGCTGCCATCCTGGATGACGCCGCCGATGGTGTCGTTCTTATCCAATCCGCCAAGCGTCAGCGACTTCGAGCCGAGAAAGACGAGACCATCGCCCGAAAGCGAGCCAATCGCGATACCGTCCGACGTCATTTCGGAGATGTCGACCTTTCCCCCCGTATCGTTTATGATCGCGGCCCCATCCGCCGTGTTAGCGCCATGGAAGCCAACGAAGCCGCCCTTGTTGGTGATGGCGGCGCTGCCGGCAGACGCGGTGTCGTAGAAGTCGAGCGTTCCTTGGATTGTAACGCCAATCGTGGCATTGGCGGCGCTCGAATTGCCGTTGAAGGACGTCCTGCTACCATTGCCGGTGATCGAAGCCGCACCGGCCGATGTTTCGTCGTTGAAGTTGATGCGGCTTTGGGTAGTGACGATCGTCGCCGTTCCCGCCGACGCACTGCCATCGAAGCGCATCGTTGCGTTTGTTTCCATGACGATGTCGAGGCTCTCGGCGCTTGCATCATTGATGAAGCGGAGGTCACCGGCCTTGACATTCACCGGTCCGCTGCCCAGCGCGCCTGTCGTCGCCGCGGTGATGAATCCTGCCGAAACCGTCGTCCCACCGGCGTAGCTGTTGGCGCTCGAAAGCACCAGCCCGCCGGCCCCGGTCTTGGTGAGCGCGCCGGTCCCGGAGATGACGCCGTTCGCCGTCAGGTCGGCATCGGTCTGGAACGTCCCACCGCCGGCATCCAGGGTGACGTTGCGCGCCGTCGCGAACGCCGCCGTGTTCCGCAGCGTGCCGCCATTGAATGTCAGGGCACCGCTTGCGGCGCCGAGATTGGCATCGGACGAAACGGAAATAGTCCCGCCCAGAAGCCGCGTGCCGCCCTGATAGCTGTTGCTGCCTTCCAGGACGAGCGTGCCGCCTTGCGTCTTGCTGACCCCGCCCGCGCCGGTAATCGTCGTCGCGATGGTGGCTGCCGTGCCGGCCAGCACGCGGATCTCGGCATTGCCATCGGCGCTGTCGGAACCATCTATCGCGAGCGTGCCGGAACCTTCCAGGCGGTAGCCGCTGTCGACGAATTGCAGCCCCTTGAAGCTTTGCGCTCCTTCGACGGCGATCGTGCCGCCGTCGAAGCCGCCCGGTTCGTTCTTGAACACCGCATGGTTTCCTGCCCAGGAGACGAGAGTATCGCCGCCCTGGTTCAGCCATTTTTCGTTCGTGGTGTTCCAGGTCCCGTCGCCGCCTTGCCAGTGCTGCAGCGTGTCGTCGCCGGCCGCTCCGATGAAGAGGTCGACATTGCCGCCGCCCGCCTGGATCTCATAGGCGGCCGGATCGGAAAGCGGCGGCTTCGTGCCGATCTCCAGGCCGTTGTCGGTGAGGCTGCCGCCATAGGTCATCAGCCGGTAATAGCCGAGGCCCGCCGTGCCATCGGCCACGTCGCCGCTCTGCGCAAGATTGAGCGTACCGTCGAGCGTCAGATTGCCACTCACCCCGATGCGGTCGCTTATCCCCGGAGAGCCGGTTGAACCGCCTGGATTGCCGAATTCGTAATCGAGAACCGACCCTGAAGAGAGGCCCAGATTTCCGGCAACCGTCAGCGTACCAACCGAATTGCCTGGCGCGATATGCCCGCCATCGGCAACCGTCGTCGTGCCCACCGTGCCCGAGCCACCGAGCGTGGCGCCGTCCTCGACATTGATCGTGCCACCGAGGAAGCCGGCACTGGCATGGTTCCCGACAAGAAGCGTGCCGCCTGCAACAGTGGTGGCACCGGTGAAGCTGGAACTGTCCGCGGCCAAAACGGTCGTGCCGCTTTCATGGAGGATGGTCCCCAAGCCGGTCAGGGAAGGGCTGAAAATCAGATCGGACCCATCGGGATTTCCCAGATGATTGAACACAACCGTGCCTGTGCCAGCGCCAAAAGCTATCGATGCCGCATCAACCGTGCCGGCGGCCTTCGCCACTTCCCCACTTGCCGCACCGATGTTGAGCGTTCCGAATGATCCTGGCTGGGCCGCCAACCCAACGATAGCAGGACCCCCGGCAAGCGAAACCTGCCCGCCCTCCGACAGAGTCAGCGTGCCCTTGCCCAAGACGCCAACGGCAATGATGGAGTCGCCTGTCCAAACCGACCCGGGGCCCGTAATATTCACAATTCCGGTGGCTTGAGCATCCCAACCAACAATGGCGTTGTTGCCGCTGGAAACCTGTCCGCCATTTTCAATGCTGAGCGATCCATTGCCAAAGAGACCAACTGCGATGGCATCAACGAGCGTCCAACCCGAATCATTTCCGGAAATCACCGCGGAGCCAGTGCTGCCCGCGCCATACGCCACAACTCCCGAATCGTTGAAAACCTGACCGCCATTCTCGACGATCAAGCTCCCTTTCCCTTTGGAATCCCCATTGGAATCCCCGACCCTAAGGACGTCGGCAGTCCAGGTGGCCGACCCTGAAACTCTTGCGGTTGCCCACTCGTCCGGATCAGTTCCGTCAGTAGCAATGATCCCGGTAAAAGAGGTGAGCTGTGTGTCGATGTCGAGCGTGCCCCCCATGACGCCCAGGTTGCCCGCGAGGTCGGAAGCGTCGCCTGACAGCGTCAGCGTACCGGCGCCGGCCTTGCCGAAATGGCCGGGGCCGGTAATGGTCCCGGCATAGGTACCGTCGCTCGCCTGGTCGAAGACGACGGCGCCGGTGTTCACGCCTGAGAAGGTGAGATTGCCGCCGAAGCTGTTGGTGTCGCCGACCAAGGTGCCTTGATCGATGGTCCAGTCCTGCGCACCCGTGCCGGTCAGGGTAACGGTATTCGTCCCGGCCTTGTTAAAGCTCGTGAAGCCGACGAACTCGTCACTCGCGCCTACCGTGGCCGTATTCACGAGCTTCGAGACATTGAAGGCCGGTGTGGAAGGCAGCGTGTCATAGTCCCCGAGCATCAATGAGCCGGTCGCGCCACTCTCCACCACGACATTGCCGGTGATAATCGAGCCGTTTCGCAGGGAAAGCGTGTTGACGCCGCCGGTGAAGGTGATGGCGTTAGCCCGGCCAAAGAAAGAATCTCCCCCAGTAATCTCCCCAACGTTAAGCACCGCCAAATTGGCCCCAACGATGCCGGTACCACCGTTTCCATTGCTGGGCGTCAGGGGAATATAGCCGGGGGCGCCGCCACTGCCGGTTCCGCCAGCAGGGCCGTTAGAGCCGCCGGCATGGCCACCGTTGCCCTCGCCGCCAATGATCACTCCGCTGTTAAAAACCGTCCCACCATTTCTGAGGTCGATCGCTGCACCGGCGGATGCAGAAACCCCGGCGCGGCCACCGGTAATGCGACCGTCGTTGACGATGCTGCCAGAATCTCCCATCACAATGGCTGTTCCGCCGGTGGCTAAAGCCCCGCCCGTGCCACCGAGGACATCGCCATGGTTGGTCAAGTCGCCGCCGGCGTTCAAAACAATGCCCGCACCACCACCACCGCCGAAATTGGCGCCAGGATTGCCACCGTTTCCGCCAGCAACGGTGGCCGAGCTTTCAACAGTGATGGCGCCGTTGTTCAGAAGCACCATGCCGGCGCCCCCGCCCCCGCCGCCGCCGCCGCCGGCAAACGGGCCATTGCCATTGCCATCGCCGCCATCGCCGCCATGAACATCAGCCGTCACGGAAATTGCCGGGTTCACCTCTTCATTACGCACGCCATCGCCACCAGCGCCGCCGCCGCCATAGCCTCCGTCCAAAAAGCCGCCGCCATAGCCTCCATTGCCACCATTGAGGGGCGCGGAAATGTCGCCAGCAATGATATTGCTGTAACCACCGCCGCCGCCGCCACCACCACCGCCACCGGAGCCGCCATTGTCACCATTTCCACCGTCTGGAATGGCCTGCGTGCCGGCCGCCCCACCGGTCCCTGCATCCGGACCGTTGCCCGCGACGCCGGCGTCACCTGCATCGCCACCATCGCCGCCGTTGCTGTCTACGTCACCATCACCGCCCCTGCCTCCGGTCGCACCATAAAGAGCCTGTGCATGCGCCGGCGCCGTCAGGATGACTGGCAGCAGCAACGACCCCGCGAGCGCCGTGGAGCACAAAAGTACAAGCGGGCGTATGAGCGAGCGACGATCGCGAATTGTCATGGAATTCCCCCCGTGTGCCGCAAGCAACGATTCCGCGGCCGGCCCGATCGCCGGGCGTCCCGCGAAAATCATCGCTTGCCGCTGCGTCGGGTCGCGTGCGTCCGCCACGCACATCGCCCCGACTGCTTCCTCACAATCCGCCCGGCGAAACCACCAAGACGATCGCGGCCGATGATAAAACGTCCTCTCCCGACAATTCCACCGATCAATTCTATTGAATTCTGACCAATTCTTGCACGGGCGGATCGCGCTTGCCTCCCCGCACAACTCCTGCGAGATTCAACATTTGGCGCATCGGGGGGTGCGGCAGGGGAACCCCGTGCGAATACTCGACCATGCTTGATCTGAAGACCGTTCTGGTTGTTACGTTTGCAACCGCAAGCCTGCAGGCCGTCACCTGGTTGTTTGTGTGGCTGGCGTGGCGCCGCCTCTATGAGTTGAAGTTTCTTGCGGCCGGCTTCGTCGCTATCGCGGCGGGGGTGCTGCTGATTCTCCTGCGTGGGGAGCAGCCGGCGGCCTGGGCCATCGTGCTCCACAACACGATCATCAAGCTAGGCCTGGTGTTGCTGGCCGAGGGTCTGGCGCGCTTTCTGGGACAGCCACGCTATACCTGGATCAGCATTTCACTGCTGATTTTCCAAATTGTCGCATGGAGTGCCGCCCTCGCGATGGATCCGGGCGACATTGCTATACGCATTCACGCATCGACCTTCTTTACGGTCGTGATGATGTCGGTGATGTGTCTTGGGCTGATGCGGGACCGGACGCAACCAACCCTCCTGCGCTGGATCACGATCGGTGTGCTTGCCGAGTATATCGCGGCTAGCGTTCTCCAGAGCATCATCGAATACCGGCTGCCGGTCGATTTTCAAGGCGCCTCGGTTCTGGCCGACCGCAACGCCTGGTATCTGCTGCAGGGCGCGCTGTTCCTGATCGCCTTTTTCGGCTGCCTGCTGTTCATGGTCAGTTCGCGGCTGTCCTCTGCGCTGCTGGAGAAAAATATCGCCCTGTCGCGGGAGGTACGGGAACGACGACGGCTGGAAAGCCGGTTGAACGCGAGCCTGGCGGCCGAACGTGTGCTTCGCGACGAGCAGGCGGACTTCATGCGCGTCGTCAGCCACGAGTTTCGCACCCCGCTCGCCATCATCCGCAACGCGGCCGACATGATCGGCCTTGTCGGCCACAAGTCGCCCGAAGCGACACGAGAACGGATTGCCGGTATTGGCGAGGCGCTCGATCGCCTGTTTTCCCTGATCGACCGCTTCATGGCCAATGATCGCGACAGCGGGTTTCAGCCGGAGATGATACGCGTCGGTTTGCTTATTGCCGATGTGCGGCTGCATTTCGGGATGACCGGGCGCGGCGAGCGCCTGATCTTTACGGCGGATGACGACGCCGTTTCGCTTGTCGCCGATCCCGAGATGCTGGCGACCGTCCTGATCAACCTCATCGACAATGCGCTCAAATATTCGTCGGAGGACCAGCCAGTGGATATCGATGTGCGCAGCGAAGGTCGAAGTGCGGTCATTCGGGTGCGTGACCGTGGCATCGGCATTCCACAGGCCGAGCTTCACAAGATCGGCAGGCGCTTTTTCCGGGCCTCCAATACGATGGCGGGAACCGGAACCGGTCTCGGCCTCTATTCTTCGCGCAAATTGCTGGCCTATCACGGCGGCAAGCTGCAGTTGCTCGCCAACGACGACCAGGGCATTACGTCCATCGTCAGCCTGCCTCTGGCAGGCGAGGCAACGGATCGACTTTCGCCCGAGGAACTGACCGCATGACGCATATTCTGATCGTCGAGGACGAGCCCCGGCTGCGCAAGGATCTGGCGGATTTCCTGGAACTGACGGGCTTCACGGCCGAAGGCGTCGCCACGGCAGGGGAATTGCGCCAGACGCTGGCCAACGGCAGCTCGCCCGCTGTCATCATCCTCGATGTCGGGCTGCCCGATGGGAACGGGTTCGATCTGGCAACCGAAATCCGCAAATCACATGCCTGCGGCATCATCATGCTGACGGCACTCGGTGACAGCGACGACCGTATCCGTGGCTTTGAGAGCGGCGCCGACATCTACCTGGTCAAGCACAGCACGCTGCGCGAGATCGACGCCGCAATTCGCAGCCTGCTGCGACGGACGGGAGCCCCGCCCGACTCTGCCAACGGCAGCAGCGATCGGTGGGTGCTGGACGGCACGAACTGGATGCTGATCGCGCCCAATCACCGTTCGCTTAAACTGACGGCGGCCGAGTTCGCCTTCATGAACGTGCTCTGCAACCGTAGCGGCGAAATCTGCCAGCGCGAGGATCTGGTGGAGCTTGTCGCCCGTCCCAGGTCGAACTTCGACAACAGGCATCTCGACGCAGTCGTCAGCCGGCTACGCCGCAAACTGGAGGAGCACATCAGCTTGCCCGCGCCGATCAAGGTCGTCTATGGCGTTGGCTACATCTTCACCGCAGCCGCCGCCGTGCAATGAACGTCTGCTCAACGGCTGCTTCCAGACCGAAGCATCGACTGGTCATGGCGCGGCAGGACCTCGATGTGCAGCCTGCAATGTCCGCTCTCAGGAAGCCACCATGCCCGCCCCTAAGACCGAGATTGCCGCCATTCGCAACCTGGTCAATGACGCTCACCGTTGGCCCATAGCGGAACACCCTCAGCTTACTCCTCGCCCTGCTTCTGCGCGATGATGTCGAGCCGCTCGCGGTCGGAGCGTTCGCGCTCGTCGCGGTTGCGCACGTCCTTGTAGGCACGCTCAACCATGTTGGTGCGGGCGGTCGCGGCGGCGATGAGGCCGGCTTCTTGCTTCGCGCTTGCCAGGTTCGCCTCCTGGCGCACGACCGCTTGGGCGATGCGGCGGTGGTAGAGATCGGGGAACAGGGCGGAAAGCGAATCGGGCTGGTCGAAATGGCCGACCAGTTCCCTGGCTTCAGCCTCGGCGGCACTGGCCGCGGCAAGGAAGGTGGCGTGGCGGGTTTCGTGCAGCGCCTTCAGCTGTTCCTGCACCTTGACCAGTTTCTTGAGGCGGTCCTTGCGCGTGCTCATGGTCATCTCGCCAGCGTCAGGTCGACGAAGCCGTCGACGAACAGCGACAGCATGGTGCCGACGGCGAAATAGAAGATGATCATGCCGCCGGCGATGATGAAGGGCTGGGAGATGAAATAGATCGGGATCTGCGGGGTCAGCTTGTTGACGAAGCCGATCGTCAGATTGACGAGAATGGCATAGGCGACGAACGGGCTGCCGAGGCGGATGACCAGGAAGAAGGTGTCCGACACCGTGTCGGTGACATCGACGAGGGCTGCCTGCGGGTTGAAGAAGATGTTGACCGGCGCGACCGTGTAGGAGGAAACCAGCGCGCGTATTATCTCGTGGTCGAAATCGAAGACGAACAGCATCAACAGCGCCGAGAACGAGATGATGGCGGCAAGGGCTGCCTGGGGTTCGGGCTCCTCGATCGCCGGTCCGCCGGTGCCGCCATAACCGACCAGCATGGCGATGGCCGAGCCCATGAAACGCAGGGCTTCCATGTAGAGCCTGGTCATGGCGCCGATCAGGCCGCCGACCAGAAGTTCCGAGATGATCATCGGCACAAGGATCTGCGGGCGCGGGTCGACGAAAGGAAAGATCTTGTCCCACAGGAAGGCGAGCAGGCCGCCGGTGGCGGCGACCGCCATGAACAACCTGACCTGGACCGGGACGCGGGCGCTGGACAGGCCCGGCATCAGCATGAAACAGGCGCCGATGCGGCAGAAGGCGAGGAACGCCGCGATGACGACGCCTTGCGACAGCACGCTCACGATATGGTTCCGAGCACCCTGATCTCGACGCCCTTGGCGATTTCGACATGGCTGAGCACCGGCAGAGTGGTGAACAGGCGCTCGATGATCATGCGCACATAGGGGCGGGCGTCGGGCGCGGTGACGAGGACGAAACGCTCTCCGGCTTCCAGATATTTCTTGATCGCCTTGGTGGCGTCCTGGCCGAACTCCTCGAGCTGACGCGGGTCGATGTCGAATTCGCGCACCTCGCCCTTGGCGTCGCGCTTGAGGCTCTGGTGGAAGGCGAGGTCCCAGCGGTTGCCGAGGCGCAGCACCTTCAGCACGCCGCCCTCGGAGAGGTCGCCGCAGATCTGCTGGGCCATGCGGATGCGGACATGTTCGACGATCTGCTCGGTGCGGCGCACATGCGGCGCGATCTCGGCGATCGCCTCGATGATCAGGTGCAGGTTGCGGATCGAGACGCGCTCGGCGAGCAGCAGCTTCAGCACCGCCTGCAGGCCGGGATAGGAGATGTGCGTGGTGCAGATCTCGTCGGCGAGCTTGCGGTATTCCTGGTCCTGGCGTTCGAGCAGCGCCTTCATGTCCTTGTAGGACAGAAGCTGCGGCAGGTTGTTGCGGATGACCTCGGAGAGGTGGGTGAGCAGCACCGACATGTTGTCGGCGAAGGTGTAGTTCTCGCGCTTCAGATCCTCGGCGAAGGCTTCGACGACGGAATAGGCGCGCATGCCGAAGGCCGGCTCGCGGATTTCCTCGCCCGGTATCTCGGGTATGTCGCGATTGCCGAGCAGAACCATGATCTCGCCGACGCGCATCTGGTATTCGGCCACCACGGTGCCGTGCACCTTGATCTGGTAGCTCTTCGGCGGGATGGCGAAATCGTCGGCGACGCGCACTTCCGGCACCACGAAGCCGTACTGGGTGGCAAATTTCTTGCGCATCTTGCCCATGCGGAAAACCAGTTCCTGATGCGACGTCAGCAGCCTTGTCGACAGCTGCTTGCCGATCAAGAGTTCGATCTCGGCGGTGGCGAGCGAAGCCTTGACCGAGTTCTTCTCTTCCTCGACCTTGGTCGCCTTTTCCTGGTCCTTGATCGCCTCGGCTTCGGCGAGGACACGGTTGGCGCGCATCGGGATGACGTAGCCGAGACCGGCCATGCCGGCGGCGAGCGCAAAGAACGGGAACAGCGGCAGGCCGGGCATCAAGCCGAGCAGGACCAGCAGCGATGCCGCGACATAGAGGGCGCGCGGGTGGGCGCCGAGCTGGCCGAACACCGCCTGGTTGGTCGAGCCGCGGGTGCCGCCCTTGGAGACGAGCAGGCCGGCGGCGAGCGACACGATCAGTGCCGGGATCTGGGTGACGAGGCCGTCGCCGACCGACAGCTTGATGAACACGTCGGCGGCTTCGCCCATGCCCATGCCGTGCCTGATGTAGCCGATGGCAATGCCGCCGACGATGTTGATGGCGGTGATGATGAGGCCGGCGATGGCGTCGCCGCGGACGAACTTCGAGGCGCCGTCCATCGAGCCGAAGAAAGAAGATTCTTCTTCCAGTTCACGGCGGCGCAGCTGCGCGGTCTTGTCGTCGATCATGCCGGCCGAGAGGTCGGCGTCAATCGACATCTGCTTGCCGGGGATGGCATCGAGGGTGAAGCGCGCGCCGACTTCGGCGATACGCGTGGCGCCCTTGGTGATGACGATGAAGTTCACCACGATCAGGATCATGAAGACGATGAGGCCGATGACGAAGTCGCTGGCCATCACCAGCTTGGAGAAGCCGGCGATGACGTAGCCGGCGGCATGCGTCCCTTCATTGCCATGCGACAGGATCATGCGCGTGGTGGCGATGTTGAGCGACAGCCGCAGCATGGTGGCGATGAGCAGCACGGTTGGAAAAGACGAAAAATCGAGCGGCCGCTGGATCCACAGCGCCACCATCAGGATCAGCACCGAAAGCGCGATCGAAAAGGCGAGGCCGACATCGATGAGAAAGGCCGGGATCGGCAGGAACAGCACGGCAAGTATGATGACGATGCCGATGGCGAAGAAGACGTCGCGGCCGTTCTTGGCGGCCGCGCCGGGCTGAATGCTTTCGCTGATCGCCATATCGTCCTCAAACCCCATAGACTGCCGAGCGCGCGACAGCCCTGTGAGGGTAGTCCGCCAAGCTTGCGCGAGGGTGGGAGACTGGCTAGTTCGAACGATCATGCGCAGGTCGCCGTGTCGGCTAGCCTCGCCAGGAAAGGGAAACCCATGCTTCTGATCATCGGCACCATCCGCTTGCCGCCAAACAAATTTGAGGAAGCCAAGCCCGCAATGGAACGCATGGTTTCAGGCAGCCGCGCCGAGGTCGGCTGCATCCAATATTCCTATGCGCAGGATGTTTTTGATGCCGGGCTCATCCGGGTCACGGAAGTCTGGAGCGACAGGGCAGCGCTCGACGCGCACTTCGCCTCGCCGCACATTGCGGACTGGCGTGCGAGCTGGCCGGCGCTGGGCATAGGCGAGCGCAACCTCGTACTCTATGAAGCCGGCGAGCCCATGCCGACCTGAACGGTCCATCGGCCCGATCGATATCGCGTCCACTTGTCGCCAATGTGGTGTCTGTCGGCATTGTGGTTGCCATGCCGTGCCGCCGGGCGTATCAGGCTGGCTTTCCACTGCCTTTCGATATCGGCGAGCCGCCCCGGTGCTTTCCAGAAACCACAGCGAAGTTTACGCCCGCCGGCTGCGCGCGGTGCTGATCAGGTCGTTGCCCCTGCTCGAGGCACGCGGCATCGTGGTGGTCATCCTCGCCGGTGTCGTAGGCGTCATGGCTGGCATATTGGTCACGGCGATGAGCCAGATCGTGCAGGACCTGCACGGGCTGCTGTTCGGCGTTCAGCCAGGCGGCCGGCT
This sequence comes from Mesorhizobium sp. M7A.F.Ca.US.005.03.1.1, assembly GCF_003997975.1. NCBI lineage: Bacteria > Pseudomonadati > Pseudomonadota > Alphaproteobacteria > Hyphomicrobiales > Phyllobacteriaceae > Mesorhizobium > Mesorhizobium sp. M7A.F.Ca.US.005.03.1.1. The sequence continues at coordinate 68,210 of NZ_RZRO01000008.1, read as the reverse complement.
TTCCGGCATGTTCTCGCTCGCCAATCCGATGCAGGCGCTGATACCGGCGATCGGCGGCATACTGCTGGGGCTGACGGTGGTCTGGCTCCGGATACGGAAATTCCGCACACCGATCGACCCGATCGAAGCCAATGCGCTCTATGGCGGGCGCATGTCGCTGACCGACACCTTCATCATCGCCGGCCAGACGATGATCTCCAGCGGTTTTGGCGCCTCGGTCGGGCTGGAAGCCGGCTACACGCAGGTTGGCTCCGGGCTGGCATCGCGGCTGGCGGGCATCTTCAGGCTGCGCCGCAACGATGTCCGTATCCTGGTCGGCTGTGGTGCGGCCGGCGCCATCGCCGCTGCCTTCGATGCACCGCTGACCGGCGCCTTCTACGGCTTCGAATTGGTCATCGGCATCTACTCGGTCGCCAATGTCGCGCCTGTCATGACCGCCGCGATCTCAGCCTCGCTGACCGCTGAAATGTTCGGCGGGGTGCCTTTCCCGCTCGAGCTTTCGGGTCTGCCGGCGCTCACCGCCAGCCAGTATGTGCCGTTCCTGCTGCTCGGGCTGCTCGGCGGTGCCGCCTCGATCGCCATCATGCATCTGGTGACGCTGATCGAGCGCGGTTTCGCCAGGCTGTCGATCGATGCGTCGCTGCGCCCCGTCATTGGCGGCGTCATCGTTGGCTTGTTGGGGCTGATCACGCCGCAAGTGCTGTCCAGCGGCCATGGCGCGCTGCATCGCGAATTCTCGATGAATTACGGGCTGGCCGTGGTGGCCAGCGTCTTCGTGCTCAAGCTGGCGGCGTCGGCGGTCTCGCTGGGGTCGGGTTTTCGCGGCGGACTGTTCTTTGCCTCGCTGTTCCTCGGCGCGCTGCTCGGCAAGGCGTTCGCGGATGTGATGCTTGTTATTTCTCCGGCAACCGGCATCGACCCTGCCGTCGCCGCCGTCGTCGGCATGACGTCGCTCGCCGTCGGTGTCGTCGGCGGTCCGCTGACGATGACCTTCCTGGCGCTGGAATCGACCCGCGACCTGACGCTGACCGGCGTCGTGCTGGCCGCCTCGATCATGTCGGCCATCCTGGTGCGCGAAACCTTCGGCTACTCGTTCTCGACATGGCGCTTCCATCTGCGCGGCGAGACCATCCGCAGCGCCCACGATGTCGGCTGGATGCGCAGCCTCACAGTCGGCTCGATGATGCGCAAGGACATCAAGACCATCTATGCCTCGACGACGCTGGCAGCCTTCCGCAAGGAGGTGCCGCTCGGCTCTGCCCAGCGCGTCATCGCCGTCGATGCGGGCGACCACTATGTCGGCGTGCTGATCGTGGCCGAACTGCACAGCGATCCGTCCGATGGCGAGGTGCCGGTGCGCGATCTCGCCAAATACAAGGACGCGGTGTTGGTGCCGAGCATGAACGTGCAGGCCGCCGCGGAAACATTCCAGCGGGCGGGCGCCGAAGAACTCGCCGTGGTCGAGGATTTCACCGACCATATCGTGCTGGGCCTGTTGACCGAAGGCCATCTGATGCGACGCTATGCCGAGGAACTCGACAAGGCCCGCCGGGACCTGTCGGGCGAGGGCTAAGGGACACCCGGAGTCAGTGCTCAATAGGTCCCTTGGCCATCACGAGGGCCGTGCCGGCGGTCGTCGGGCGCTCGATCATGCGGCGTACGCGGGGCGGTTCGTCGCCGCTGTGCAGGGCCCGCACGCGTTCGCCGATGACGGCGTCGGCATGGGTGATGCGTCCATTGTGCCTGATATACTCGATCCAGGTCGGCGTGTGATAATGCTCGATCCATACGGTGGGATTCTCGAGATCGCGCGCCAGCGTCCAGTTGCGGGCGCCGTCACGGCGGCGGATGCGGCCGCGTTCGGCCATGATGGCGAGGAACTCCGGTTCGTCCTCGTGGCGGATCACATACTCGATCATGATGGCGATGGGACCACTGCGCGGCTTCAGGTCAAGCGCCAAATGCGGTTCCTTGAAGCGATTGAGCGGGTCGAGGTTGAGCACCTGCTGTTGCGGCAGCGGGAGCAAAAGACCGATGGCGCCGCCGGCCAGCATGGCGATGCTGGCGGCGATCAGCGCGGTTTCGGCGCCATGCGCGTCGGCGACGACGCCCCAGATCCAGCTGCCGAGCGCGATGCCGCCGAAGGTCGCGGTCTGGTAGACCGACAGCACCCGGCCGACCACCCAGCGCGGCGTCGCCATCTGCACCGTGACGTTGAAATGCGAAAGCGCGATCACCCAGCAGGCACCGCCGACAAGCAGGCCGAGCGACGTCTGCCAGGCATGCTGGCTGACGGCGGCATTGAAGGCGCAGACGGCGAAGCCGGCGAACGCACAGCGCACCATCGTCTCGCTGGAGAGCAACTGCCGCAGCCTGACGCTGATCAAGGCGCCGCCGACCGCGCCGATGCCGAAGGCGCCGAGCATGATGCCATAGGTAAGCGCATCGCCCTTGACGACGTCGCGCGCCACCAGAGGCAGCAACGCAAGCACAGCGCCTGCACTGAAGCCGAACGCAGCACCCCTGACCAGCACCTTGCCGATATTGGGCGACATGGCGACATAGCGCAGGCCGGCGCCCATGGCGGCCCCCAGCGACTCGCGCGGCAAGGTCGATACCGGCACGTTCGGCTTCCAGCGCGCCAGCACGACGATCAGGCCGATATAGCTCACCGCGTTCGCCGCGAAGGCGGCTGCCGCACCGGCGGCGGCGACGATGATGCCGCCGATCGCCGGACCGACGCTGCGCGTCAGGTTAAAGCCCATCGAATTGAGGGCGACGGCCGCCGGCACCTTGTTGCGGGGAACGATATCGCCGACGGAGGCTTGCCATGACGGGCTGTTGAGCGCGGTGCCGCTGTCGATCAGGAAGGTGAAGGCAAGCAGCGTCCATGGCGTGATCAGGCCCGAATAGGTGAACAGGGTCAGAAGCACCGACACCACCAGCATGAAGGTCTGGGCGACCAGCATCACCTTGCGCCGGTCGAAACTGTCGGCGATGGCGCCGGCGACCAACGCAAACAGCATGATCGGCAAGGTGGTCGAAGCCTGGACAAGGGCCACCTGATAGGGCGAGGTGGCGATCGTGGTCATCATCCAGGCGGCGCCGACACCCTGGATCAGGCCACCGAAATTCGAGACGAGACTTGCGCCCCACACGGCGCGGAAAATGCCGTGCCGGAAGGGCGCCAGCGCCGAGACGCTCTCGCTGTCCGGCTTTTCGTCAATCATTTGGAATTCCTGCCATGTCGTGCCTGCCCGTCAGACAATCCGTTTGCGCAGACCGTTTGCCGAAAGTAGGGCATGGCGCCGCAAAGGGCAAAAAAGCTCATGGTCCAACAATGGGATAGAGGCGGTCCAGGCCTTGTCTGCCGTGCGTGCGGAGGCGCCAAGGGGATCGGCGGCGTCTGTCTTCGGACAATTACGACGGCATGCCGCGGCACGCCTTCCCAAAACAGGTTAGAACCCGTTCTGGATGCGCTCGAAGATGACGTTGGTGAAGGCCGATATCTGGCTGCCGATGAAGGGGCCGGTCAGCGCCACCACCAGCATGATGGCGACGATCTTCGGCACGAAGGTCAAGGTGATTTCCTGCACCTGGGTCAGCGCCTGGATGAGGGCGATGCCGATGCCGACCACCATGGCGACCAGCACCACCGGAGCGGACGCGACGAGCACCGTCCATACCGCGTACTGGACGATGTCGAGAGCGTCGGCCTCATTCATGGGACTGGCTCTCTGTCGAAAGCGTCAGCTTGCCGCCTTGACCGAAACTCCCGGACCGACCGCGACTTCGGTGCCGTTCTGCAGCACGGCGATGAGACCGTTGCTGGCGAGGCGCACCGAAGCCACGGTGCCCGTCGTTAGGCCGTCGGCGGAGGTTATCGAGCGTCCGATCAGTGCGTCGGCCTGCGACAGCGCCGAGGACTGCATGATCTGGTTGAGCTTGGTGTTGGTCTGCACCGATTGCTCGACCTGCGAGAAGGTGGCGAGCTGGGCGACATACTGCGTCGAATCCATCGGCTTGGTCGGATCCTGGTTCTTCATCTCGGCGATCAGAAGCTTCAGGAAGGACTGGTAGTCGACCGCTGTCTTCGAGGTGGACGCGGTGGCCTGATTGGCGCCGGTCGGAATCGTCGTCGTCATGTCCACGTTCATCAGTATCGTGCTCCCACAGCCAACGGGCGCTCGGCACCCGAAATATCGTCATTGCCACCCAGCGCGCGGCGTTCGAGCGGATAAAGTGCGCGGATCGCCTTCAGCGCTTCGTAGATATGGTCCTCGCCGACCATGCGGTCGATCTGTTTCAGCGCGCTGCAGATCTGGCCGTCCTCGAAGCTTGCCAGAAGCAGCGGCAGCGAACGACGGAACATCTCGCGTGCGGCGGCGGCGCCGGCCGGGTTCATCAGCATGACCTGCAGGATGAAATAAAGCTGCTTGAGCGGTGTCGAGGCATCTTCGGCCTGGATCACGTGGTTTTCGAGCAGGAACTGGACGTCGTTCATCAATTCGACGGTGACCTTGCGGTCGACCCGGATGACGGCGCCGTTGATATAGATCTTTTCGTTCGGCTTCAGCGATATCTTCAGCGTGTTGGTCATTGAATGCCGTCCCTGATGATCTGGGACACCTCGATCAGCCCTTCGAAATTGTTGGTGCGGCCCTGACGGATGTCCTCCGCCTCGCGCAGCAGCCACAGGCCGATGGAAATGAGGTTGGCGCGCAGTTCCTTTGGCAGGGCGTTGTCGCTGGAGCCAAGATCCTCGACGAAGGCGGTCCAGACGCGGTTGGTGAAGTGAAGCGCCTCTATCGCCTCCATCGAACCGTGGCCGGCCACTGCTGCTGCCGCCAGCATGTCGATCGAGCGGGTCAGAAGCTCGCGCTCGCGGTCCTTCGCGTCGGCAACGGAGTTGCTCTGGATGTCGGCGTAGGAGAATTGGTACATCGTTGGGGCTCTACCGTTCCGTTAAGCGTTGTCAGGTCAGGTAATTCAACAGGCTGAGCTGCTGCAGGCGTGCGGTCAACGCGAAAGACGTTTCGATGTGCTGTGTCAGGTCCGCGACCCGTGTCGCGGCTTCGGCCGGATCGACGGCTTCCAGGTCGAGAATGTGCCGTTCGAAAAGGTCGACCTGCGTTTTCATCCGATCGTTGGCATCGGAAACCCGCTTCTGGACGATGCCGGTCTCGGATTGAAGCTGGCCAATGCCGCTCAGCGCTTCGCCAACCAATGTGGTGGAGCGGCTGACAACCGTATTCTTCGCCGCCTGGCTGACGTTGCTGGACATCAGGCTGCTGACCATGGCTGCCGCCATTGCGAGCTTCTGGATGCCGGCGCTGTTGGCGCTGGTCGACGTCGGTGTGGTTTCGTTGAGTGCGATGCGGCTGACGATCTGCTGGTCGGTGGCGTTCGACCAGTTGCCCTGCCAACCAGCGCCCGTGAACTGCGGGGCGACATCATTGGTGATGAAATCGTCCATCTGGGCAGCCGTGATGTCGGCCGCGAGCGGATCATCCTGGGTGAAGCCGAAATTGGCGACGAAAGCGGCGTCGAATGCCGCCTTGGCGGGGGAGCCGGCAGCTGTGAAGTCGTTGATTGGCTTGACGTCGGTGTTGGTGCCGGCGAACAGGTATTCGCCATTGACGCTGGTGTTGAGGATCGAGGTCAGCTGCTGGATGGTCGCCTTGCCGGAGGATTGGGTGAGGCTGTTGGACGAGTCGCTTGAGGAGGCGGTGGTCAGGGCGGACAGGAACGTCTGAGCGGCGGTCGAGAGTTGACCAAGCGAGGTCTGCGTCGAGGAGAGCCGGGCGCCGACCAGGCCGTTGGAATCGATGATGACGTTGAGCCGGTCAAGATCGCGCTGGAAAGTGACGGCCTGGGTGGTGCGCCCGCCGAGAGCCAGGCCGACGTCGGCGACCCTGCCCGTCGAGGATTCTTTCGTGGCTTTGACGAGTTCGGCCTGCATGCGCATCTGCTGGGAGCGCATGGCATTGGAGATTGCGGCCGAGGAGACTGAAGTCATGGAATTATCCCACCGCGTTGAGCAAGGCCGTCATCATGTCGTCGACGGTTTTCATCATCCGGGCCGACGCCTGGTAGGTGTGTTCGAGGTCGAGCAGCAGCGACATTTCCTGGTCGACATTGACCCCGGTCGCGTTGGACAGCGCCTCGGCGCTGCGCGACGCCAGCGCTTCCTTGGCGTCGGAGGCGGTCGAAGCCTGCTGGCGCACGCCCTCGAACCAGCCGATCGAACTGGCGGCGTAATCGGACACGCTGGACGTTGCCGAAACCCCGGCGGCGGGGTCGAAAATCATCGGCTGGTCGAGCCGGTCGCCATAGGCAACCAGAAGGGTGGAATAGGACGCGCCACCGCCCGTGTTGGCGACGTAGGCCGCACCGTTGGCACCGCCGTCGCGCAGCAGCATCGGGTTGCCGCCGGTGCCCGGGTCCATCGCTGCATTGACGCTGATGGACGCGGCAAGGCCGTTGACCAGCGTGCCGGCCGCCGGCACGGCCGGCGCACCAGACCAGGTGAACAGGCCGGCGGCGTTGGCCATCGAGGGTGCGGTCTCGGCAAAGGCTGTGATCAGGCCACGCGCGGTCTCGTCGAGCTGGCTCTGCATGGTCGAGGCGACGCCGTCGCGCAATTGCAGCAGGCCGGCAAGCGTGCCGCTGGCGCTGGTGTTGCCACCGGCTCCCGCCGAGATCGGCACATTGTCGATGTAGACGGCATTGCCGGCGGCACCCGCGGTATAGCCTGCCGACGCCGCGAAGGTGACCGTGCGCGGTATCGTCTCGAACAAGGTCGTGCCGTCGCCGGTGGTGATGACCATGTCATTGTCGCCTCGCGTGAAGGTCGACACCGGGACATAGTTCGAAATCTTCTTCAAAAGCGCATCGCGCTGGTCGAGCGCATCGGAAACGTCGGTGCCGGAACGGGTTCCGGACATGACGGCCGTGTTGGCATCCTGGAATTGGCCGAGCAGCGAGTTCAGGTCGTCGACGGCGGTGGCAATCTGACCGTCGGTCTGGGTGCGGAAATCCTGGACTGCCTTGGAGCCCTCATTGAGCGAGCGCACGACCTGTTTGGCGGCGTCGATGACGGAGGCGCCGAGGTTCTGATTCGACGGCGAGGTGGCGTAGAGCTGCAGCGCCTGCTGCAGGTTGGCGATCGCAGTCGAGGGCGAGGACGCATTGTCGACGCCATTGACCGCAACACCCAACTGATCCATGCCGTTGTAGAGAGCGTTCTGGCCGCTCCAGGCCGATAGCGCGGCGAGATTCTGGCGAAACAGAAGCTCGTTGGCTGCGCGCTGGATATCGACCGAGCGCGCACCCGGCGCCGTGCTGGTGACGACGGCCTGGCGCCGCGAATAGTCCGGGTTGGAGGCGTCGGCGACATTGCGCGAGACAACGCTGGTCTGTCGCGCGGTGTTCATAAGCGCCGACTGGGCGATACTCAATGCGGTAGACAGTGACATGCGGGTCTTTCGCGGGCGACGCCCGTCTTATCTCTTCAGGTTGACAAGGACGTCCATCAGATCGGAACCGGTCTGGAAGACTTTCGAATTGGCGGTGTAGCTGCGCTGCGCCGCGATCATGTTGGTCAGTTCTTCGGCGATATCGACGTTGGAATTCTCGAGCGCGCCGGAGATGATGGAGCCGAGCTTGCCTTCATTGGCAAAGCCGACACGAACCGCGCCGGACTCGGTGCCTTGCGAATAGACGTTGCCAGGCAGCGCCTTGAGCTGGTCCGGGCTCTGTACGTCGGCGAGCGGGATCTTGTAGAGCGGCTTGGTCGAGCCGTCCTTGTACTGAGCGTAGATGGTGCCGTCCTTGCTGATCTGGACCTTGTCGATGGTGCTCGGTGCGTTGCCGTTGACCTGGGCGTCGGAAACCGTGAAGCCGGTGCCAAGCTGGGTCAGCGCCGACAGATCGAGATTGAGGGTGGCGCCGTTCGGCACAGTAAATGAAACGTTGGTGGGCGTGCCGGTGAGCTTGCCGGTGGTGGTGTCGAAGGTCAGGTTGGCCGAGCCCAGCAAGCCGCCGGCGGTGTAGGGGAACGATGTTCCAGCGGTGGCCTTCGACTGATCGAAGACCGCCACCTGCCAGGTGCCGGCGCCGGTGTTGGTGAAATAGACGTCGAGCAGCTTCTTGTTGCCGAGATTGTCGTAGGCGACCATGGAGGATTTCGACGTGTATTGCGCGGTCGCAGCGTTGGCGGCGGGCAGATTGGCGGTCGCGACCGGGGTCGCACCCGCCGGCAGGTTGCCGGCAAAGCTGCCCTCGGTGCTCGGCGTTGCGGTCATGCCCTGGTCGGAGATGACAACCGGGACCAATCCCTCGAAGCCGTTGACCGTCGCTGCCGGTACGCCGTTCTCGTAACTGTAGGCCATCAGCTGGAAACCGGCCGAGTTGACAAGCCTGCCCTGACCGTCGGGAACGAAAGCGCCGGCTCGGGTCAGATAGGGGGTACCGCTCGGATCCTGAACGACAAAGAAGCCATCGCCGCTGACGGCAAGGTCGGAAACCGAGGTCGTGTACTGAAGCACGCCCGGATCGCTGACCGCCTGACGGATCGTCGTGGTGACGCCGCCGGAATTGTAGGCGCCACCGGTCGACGGCATGACCAGCGTCGAAAATTCGGCGGAGGACCGCTTGTAACCCGTGGTATCTGAATTGGCGATGTTGTCGGCGACCGTCGACAGGCGGTTTGCCTGCGCGTTCATGCCGGAAACGCCGGTCCGCATCATTCCATAGAGGCTCATCGAAACGTCTCCGCTGTGTCCATGCTGCTGGCTGCGAGGCTACGCATGTTTTCTTGCGCGAGGCTGGCGCGGCGCTGCATCAGAAGACGAGCCGGTAGCCGAGGAAACGCTTGGAATCGATCGGGTCGGTGCCCAGCTTCTCGCGCAGCTTCTTGCGCAGTTTGCTGATGTGGCTCTCCACCACGTTCTCCTCGACCTCTTCGTCGAAGATGCCGTAGATGGCGTTGAAGACCTGGGTCTTGGTGACCCGGCGCCCGCGATTGCTCGCCAGATATTCGAGGATGCGGCGCTCGCGGCGCGGCAGGGGGAGGGGCTGACCGTCGATCTCGGGGTCGCGGCCGTCCATGAAGATGCGCATGGCGCCGATCTCGGTGTAGGCGACGTCTTCCTGGGCGCGGCGGCGGATCGCGGTGATGCGGGCCAGGATCTCACGGATATGGACGGGCTTGCGAATGACGTCATCGACGCCGCTCTCGAACAACCGCAGCGTGTTCTCCAGCGAATGCTGTTCGCTCAGCGCAATCACCGGGGCGCCGGTGCGGTCGCGGATCTGGCGCGGAGAGATGGAACCTTCGCGGCAATCGCCGATGAGGAAGGCCCTGACCGAGCGCAGATCGGTGTCGGCGGCCGAATTCACCCACTCACCGAATTCGCCGGATGCAAAGCCTGCACAGGCGATGCCCTCACGATCGAAAAGTGAATTGTATCCCTCTGTTACGAGCTCGCGCTCGTCAACGATCACAATCATCGGCCCCGCCTTCCGAATCAAATCATTTGCCCCGTGAAGAGAGGCCTATCCGCTGGCGAGAATCCTGAACAACCGTCATTTCTTATAGCTAGTTTCTTGGGAGTCTGGAATCGTATCGGTTGCATTAGCGTGCAGCCAGATACGCATTCGGCGCCAAGTCTTGGCCAGGCCAGAACAACAATTCGGGGTTGTGTGGCAGGTCTATTAGTAATGGGAAATGCGCTTATGGGTTGCAGAATCCGCGGGCGTTCGCGGTCCATTTTCCAAAGCCGGTGGCGACCATGTTGGCAATGACACGGCAGACATAGATCTTCTGCGCCGGGTCATTGTCGGGGCCGGCATGATAGCGGGCCACGGCCATCGACCAGGTCTCGTGACGGGCATGAAGGCTGGCCAGGAAGCGCGCCGCATAGTCGACGTTCTGACGTGGGTCGAGCATGTCCTCGACGCTGCGAAAATGCGATGCGTGGTAGTGGTGGTTGATCTGCATGCAGCCCAGATCGATCAGGGTCTTGCCCTCGCGCCGGGCATTGGCGAAGGCGGCAAGGGCCTCGGTCCGGCTCCTGGGAAAGACTGCTTTTCCCTCTATATTCAAAGCGTTGGGTTGAAGGCTGCCCTTGTTGCCGGTCTCCGTCAGGCCAACGGCATAAAGGATGCCGGCGGGAACGCCATAGCGGTCGGCGGCGCGCAGGATTTCCGGCTCGCAAGGGTTGGTCGTGGCTGCGGCAGCTGTTACCGCGCTAGATAAAGATATCGCCGCCAGCGCGCTCGCGAGAAGGCGAAGTGCCGCGGCCGTAGTCCTGCGCGTCATCGTTGCGGTTCCCTGAGGATTGCTGACCCGGTTGCTGGCCGCCGGCTCCACCATTGCCGCCGCCCGAATTCCCCGGTTGAAAGGATGCTGGATCGCGGCCTGTTGCGGCCGCCAAGGGAGCGGTTGCATCCGTCCGGGTTGTAGCGGGAACTGCTACCGAAGGTTGCATTATCGTGACCTTGTCAACCTCGAAGCCGAGCCCTCGCAGCGACTTGACGATGGCCTCGCTGTCGGCCGACAGCCGACGATAGGCATCGTGTGTTTCAGGCTTCAGCTCAATCGAAAGTTGTTCCCCGGAGAGGCGAAGATTGGCCGTCACCATGCCGAGTTCGGCAGGGTGAAGTTCGATCTTCAACACATGTGTCGGAACGGCAACAGAGCTGGCCAGATGGGTGGTCGTGGGTGAGGCTGAAAGCGCCTTTTGCGGCCCGGCGTCGGCGGCTATGGCGTTGATCACATTGAGGGCCGCCTGGCTGATGGGACCCTGCGGCGGCGCGGGGAAGCTCCGTTCCGACACCACGTCGATGCGCGCGGCGGACAGGGACTGTTTTCCGGCTTCGGGACGCATCGAGGACCGCACATCCTCGATGCTCCTCATCGCATTCGTGGTGGGCTTCGACGGCACGCCGGGCACATCGGCAGCCGGCGCGTCCGACAGCTTCTGGGCCGCCGCTGTGACGTCGCGTTTTGGCGCGCTGGAGGCAGCGCTCGGCGACTGACCGTCAAGCGCCGTCAAAGGTCCGTCGACGGTCGACGCCTGCTCCGGCTTCGACACGGTTTCGAGTGCTTCGCGTCCGCCCGACGATTTTGAGCGGTAGGTCTTTGGCAGTGCAGCCTGTCCGCCGAGCGCCGGGTCCGACGGATTCTCGCCGGTGGCCGCATTGCCCCCCGCTGCCTTGGCCGCTGTCGAGAAATGCCGCAGGTCATGAAACGCGATCAGCAGCGGCAGGTCGTCCTGAAGCGGCGCGGTATCCGACGCCGTCTGTTCGGCGTCGGCCTTGTGCGCCTTTGCTTCCAATTCGTCCTTGCCGGTTTTCACGCTTGCGCCTTTGGCCGAGGTGGTCCTTCCGGGCTCGGCCGATGCCGGTTCGGCCTTGGCGCCATGCCCGGCGAGGCCGGCAGCGAGCTTGCTCCAGCGCCGGTCGCGCGATCCCGCCTCTGTCGACGCCTGCCGTTCCGGGCGGGCATCGTCGCGCAGCATTTTGCCGAAGCCGGCGTCATCGTTTCTGCCGTTCGCGGCCGGCTGCTCCGACGTCGCGCGCGTGGAGGCAAATCCTGGCAAGGCCGAGCCGAGGCTGGTGGTCATTTAGGGGCGGCTCCAAGCATCTGGTCGATCAGGTCGAGCTGTCGACGTGTTCTGGTCATGGCGGCGTCGGTCGGATCGGCGGGTTCTGGACCGGCGGCGGGTGAAGGTGCCGACGCCGGCACGACGGTCGCAGGCTCGGCGGATGTGGCTGCAACTGCCGCCGTGTCCGGCGCATTGGCGGCCGATCCGCCGGAGGCCGCGGTGGCGGCGGGTTGCTCCGAGATGGCGCCTTCGACCGGTGGCAAGCCACTGTCATCGGCGTTTTGCGGCGTGGCGATCTCGGGAGCCGGAGGTTGCTCGGCCGCGACAGGGGCAGGCTTTTCCGCCGGAAGGGCGGTGGGCGGCGCGACGACCTCGCCGGCAATGGCCTGAGCGGCGTCGAGCAAGGCGCGGTCGCCCTCCGACAGCCGGCTGCGATCGATCTTGCCGAGCTTGGCACGAATGTCCTCGATTGTGCCCGAGGTGACGGTGGAAAGGCTGGCATAGAGCAGGGCGCGTGGATCGTCCTGATTGGTGTTGCCGTCACGGCCCTGCTCGGCCCGCGCCGAAGCGAAGGCCGAAAGGTCGTTCAGGCCGTCTATCGCGGCACGGCGGGCGATGCGCAGATAGATCACCTTCTCGCGCTCGGGATCCATCATCGAGGTGATGTCGCCCAGCTTGTCCTGGCTGATCGACATGTGCAGCGCGATGACGCCGGAGACAAAGGAGTCCGCGAACTGGCTGGCATAGGGCGAATAGAGGTAGCGCTCGACATACTGGGTGGAAGCAAGGGCGAAACGTGCCGCGTCGCCTTGCGCGACTGCAAGGCCGACCGAACGGCGAAGTGCCGCTTCCTCGACCAGCGTGCCGGGGCTGAGCAATCTTGCCTCGTCGAGCAGACCGAGTGCGGTCGCCGGTTGATCGCCGGCAAGCAGCGAGCCTTTGACCAAAGCGAGGAAGGCGCCGAGATCCGGAGGCAGCGCCATGGGATCGATCGGCCTCAAGGCTTCGATAGCCTTGCCGGGCCTGCCGTTGAGGTACTCAATCACGCCTTTTGCGATGGCAAGGCTTTGCGGGTCCGCCGTAGCGCGCGACGTGGCCGCTTCGACGGTCACCGGGTTGCCGCCGCTCATGCCGTAGACAAGCAGGGCCCGAAAATTCTTGGGATCCTTGTAGTCCTCGGCATTCGCCGCGCGCAGGCGCGCATCCGTCATCTCGAGCAGCTTGGCCTGCATCGGCAGGGCGGCATGATCGCCGGCGGCTATGCGGTCCTGGATGAGCTGCAGCGAGCGCACCAGCTGATACGGCTGCAGGGCCTCCTGGGCGAAACCAGTGGACGGGTGTCCGCCGGCCAGCAGCAACAGGCCAATCAACCGGCGGGTGACGGCCGCTCGCTTCATCCGCCGGTCGCCATCAGGATCTCGATGCGGCGGTTCGCGGCCGCCAATGGATCGGCTGCTATTTTCGGCTGGCGGTCCGCGAAACCGGCGACCTCGGTGATGCGGCGTTCGTCGACGCCGCCGCGCACGAGCATGTAGTACGCGGAATGCGCGCGCGCCGTCGACAGCCGCCAATTGTCGTAGCTGTCGCTGCGGAACGGCCGGGCATCGGTGTGGCCGTTGATGCTGATGGTGCCCTTCTGGCTGTTGACGATGCGGCCGATCTTCTCCATTGCCAGCACCAGTTCGCGTCTCGGCAACGCCGAGCCGACCTCGAACATGCCGAAGTCGAGCTGATCGGTGATCGAGATGACGACGCCCTTGTCGGTGGCTTCGACCGAGACGCCGTCGTGCAGCTTGTCGCCAGGCTTGAAAGCATCGGCCAACTGCCGCTTGACGTCGGCCGCTGCCTTCACGGCAGCAGCGGTTGGCGGCTTCTCCCCGATGTCGGGCTGGACGGCCTTTTGCGCCTCAGGCTTAGCCTTCGCTACCGCGGCCTTGGTGCCGTCCGGTTTGGTCTCGCCGGCCAATGCCGTGGCAGGGTTCGCGGCCTGTTTACTGGTCGCGTCCTTTGCCAGTGGCTCGAGCGGTGCCGCGACAGGCGGCACGGCTTTGACTTTGAGCACCTGCGTTTCGGCGGTCTTGTCGCCGGGCTTGGCCGGATCGCCCTCGATCTTGGTGCGCTGGGCGCTGGCCTCGGCGCCGGGCGCGGCGACCTGCTGCGACCAGAAATCCGGCTCGAAAGGATCGCGGTAGGAGGCGCCACCGGAGGCGCCGGTAGCCGGGCCGGCAGCCTGCACGCCGCCATCGCCTTTCTGGCTGACATTCTGCATGACGCCGGTATCTGTGGCGATTTCCGAAAGCACCGCGTAGGGGTCGGCGAAGAGATGGTCGTCGGAGTGTTCCGCCTGCTGTGGCTCCTGCTTGTCCTGCTTGCGCTCCGACGCGCCCGCGCCGGCATTGCCGTTCTGTCCGGCTTTGCTGGTCGCCTCTTGCGGATCGTCGGCCGTCAGTCCCATGGCGCGCGGGCCGTCGCCGAGATCCTCCAGGCCCTTGCGGCTCGAATTGCGGTCGACCAGCTTGACCGGGTTGAAGTAGCTGGCCACGGCTGCCTTGGTCTGCTCGTTGGCGGCGTTGATCAGCCACATGACCAGGAAGAAGCACATCATGGCCGTCATGAAGTCGGCGAAGGCGATCTTCCAGACGCCGCCATGGTGGGCCTCGTCATGGTCGTCATGACTGCGCCGCACGATGATGATCTCGTGGCGGCCCTGATCGGCGTTGGCGACGCTCATGCCAGGACCTCCGAGAGGGTCGTCGACCATTCGGCCATGCGCGTTTCGAACACCGCCTCGTCGATAGCCACGGTCAGGTCGAAGCCTGGGGCCTCGACAAAATCGAGATTGGCGGCGCGGGGTCCGAGCGATGCCTTCAGTGTTTCGAACATCGAGAGCGGGCCGCGCACGACGATGCGCACAGCCTCGGCGTCGCCAACCGCTTCGCGGACGGCGTCTGCCAACGCATCGATCGAACGTTTCTGCAGATCGTCGCTGACGATGCCGCCGATGATGCGGGCGACCGTGCCGGCGACAAGTCCGGTCACGCGCGCCTCCATCGCATCAATGTGCAACGAGACCGCCTTGCCGACATCGTCGCCAAGGCTTTCGAGAAATATCCTTGTTTCCTCAGCACTGGCCTGGCGTTCGGCTTCGAGCGCGGCGTCATGCGCAGCCGCCAGGCGGCCCTCCAGCGCTGCCTCCGCCTGGGCAACCGCCTCGGCGATCAGCGTGCCGATATCGGCTTGCGGCGCCGGCGTCTCGGGCTTGTGTTCGGGATCGACTGCTGCCCGGGGCTGGCCGGCACGCTGCGCGCGCGTGCCGAAATCAGGCAGAAGGTCGAAGAGGGCTACGGAAGGCATGGTTTACACCGCCACTTCCTGGGAAGCCCATTTGCGCAGGATCTGCGCGGTGCGCTCCTCGTTGAGGTCGACCATCCTGGCAAGCCGGTCCTGCGGCGCCGGCCGGATCTTCTGGCGAAGATCGTCGAGCGGAGTGGGGCCTGGGCGTGTGCCTGGCAAGGCGCCAACCGCGGCATTGTCGGTGGCCGCCATTGCCTCCGGCGTCGGCAGCGAGCGCTGGACGTCGTCGAAGCTGGGACCTGCCAGGGCTGGAGCAGCCTTTGCCGTCAGCGCCGCGGCCATCGGCCTCAGGCCGAAGAAGGCCACCAGGAACACCACGACGATGAAGGCACCTGCATTGATCATCGTGCCGGCATGCTGGCCGATCGAATCGAGCATTCCCGCCTGCGGGATCGCCTCGCCATCCAGGCCATCGATGAACTCGACCGCCGAGACGTCGATGATGTCGCCGCGCTTTTCATCCAGGCCGGTGGCGGATGTAACCATCTTCTGGATCTCGGCGACGCGCTTGGCGATCTGCTCCGGTGTGGCGTCCTTGCCGAGGATGGTCGTCAGCCGCTGCTGGTTGACGACCACGGCAATCGACATCTTGGTGACGGTGTAGCCGTTGGAGACGGTGGCGATCTTCTTGGAATTGATCTCGTAGTTGGTGATCTCTTCCCTGCGGTCGTTCTGCGAGGAGGATTGCGGGCCATCGGTGGCGGTTGCCTGGGTCTCGGGCAGGTTCTGCTCGACGCTGGCCGGAGTGGAAGCCTGCTTCTGGTTGTTGTTCTCGTTGGCGCGCACCGACTGCACCGAGCGCTCGACGCGGGAATTCGGATCGAAGATGGTCTCTTCCGTCTGGCGGGTGTCGGTGTTGACCTCGGCCTTGACGCTGGCGCGGAAATTGTCGGGGCCGAGATAGGCCGTCAGCGCACGGCGGATGTTGTCTCCGATCTGCGCCTCGACGGTCTGCTCGACGCCGAGCGTGCGGGCGGCGCTGGTGTTGGAAGGGTCGTCGCCCGCAGCCAGCAGATTGCCGCTGGAATCGAGCACCGTCACCTTGTCGGCCGACAGGCCGGGGACGGCGGCGGCGACGAGATGGCGGATCGACATGGCGCTCTTTTCGGCGTCGATGCCGGCGTAGCGGATGACCACGGAGGCGGAAGGCTGCTGCTCGTCACGGCGGAAATTGGCGCGTTCGGACATGACGATGTGGACCCGCGCCGCCTTGATGCCCGATATCGACTGGATGGTGCGGGCGATCTCACCTTCCAGCGCGCGCACGCGGGTGATCTGCTGCATGAACGAGGTGAGGCCGAGCGAGCCGACATTGTCGAACAATTCGTAGCCGGCATTGGCGCTGGTCGGCAGGCCCTTTTCGGCAAGCAGCATGCGCGCCTGGGCGGTGGTGCCGGCCGGCACCAGAACCGAGGTTCCGTCGGCGCCGACATCGAAGCCGATGCCGGCTTCGCCGAGCACCAGGCCGATCTGGTTCACGTCGGCGCGGTCGAGTCCGACATAGAGCGTGTCGTAGGCGGGGCGGTTGAGATAGACCGAGGCGATGCCGATGACGCCCATCACCAGAACGGCGATGCCCGCCAGCATGGCGAGGCGCTTCACGCCAAACCCGCGGAGATTCGAGATGATGCTCTGGATCTGTTCCGGCACGGTTCAACGACTCCCAGCATGATTGTCCGCCGGAACTCTAGTCTTCGAAGCTTGTGCGAAAATGAAATCGGGCCGCGCTTGCGGCGCGGCCCGTCAATCGGAGTGCGAAAAGGAGGCGCCGGTGGCGCCCGCGATTAGTTCTTGAACAGCGACAGGATCGACTGCGAGGAGCTGTTGGCAATCGACAGTGCCTGGATGCCGAGCTGCTGCTGCACCTGCAGGGCCTGGAGGCGGGTCGATTCCTTGTTCATGTCGGCGTCGACGAGCTGGCCGACGCCGCGGTCGATGGAGTCCATCAGGCTCTGTGTGAAGGTCTTCTGCAGGTCGATCGAGCTCTTGGCCGAACCGATGATGGTGGCGGAATCAGTCAACTGGGCCATGACCTTGTCCATCATGGTGACCATCTGGGTGATGATGCCGTCGGTCACCCCTGGGGCCGTGATGTCGAGGTTGTAGGCGGAAATATTGTCGACCTTGGTGACCGCTCCCGCCGCCGTCTGGCCGGCAGTGTTCGCGGCGATATCCGTTCCTCCGCCCGCGATCACGCCAGCATAGGCGTTGTCATACAGGGTCTGGGCGGCGCCCGTGGAATAGATGGAGGTCTGGCGATCGAGGACGCCCTGGTTCTTGACTTCGGCGGCAAGGCCGTAGTCGAAAAGCTTGGTGCCCTCGACATTGATGTTGATCGTTCCGATCGAGACAGCGCCGGATGAAGAGCGATTGAATGAGGACACGATCTGCGAGTCGGGCTGGACGCCATCATTGGCGGACGTGACCTGCTTGGAGGTCACCGCGAGGAAATTCGAGCCGGAGAAGGTGGCCGCATCGGCAAAGGACTTCATCTGCGTTTGAAGCGCCTTGATCTCGGTCTGGGTCTTCGCCTTGGCGGCATCCGTCTGGCCGACCATGGACAACACCTTGGTCTTGATCTGGCCGATCGTCGTCAGCACGTTGGTGATGCCGGTGTAGGCGGCATCGACTTTCGAGGCGCCGAGGCCGAGTGCATCCTGCACCGTCGACAGGGCCGAATTGTCCGAGCGCATGGTGGTGGCGATCGACCAATAGGCGGCGTTGTCCGAAGCCTGCGAGACCCGATAGCCGGTCGATATGCGGGCCTGTGTCTGTTCGAGCGACTTGTTGGTGGCGCTGAGGCTTTGAAGTGCGGTTAACGCCGAGGCGTTGGTCATGATGCTCGCCAAGAAAGTCGCTCCTTCTCAAAAGCCGACATGCTCAGACATGCCGGATGGGCCTGTTCAACGATTGGCATCGTGCCGGTCGGACCGATTCGCCAACTGTCGTAAGCTATTGGTTAACCATAACTAGCGCGGCATGGTTAACAGCCTGTTAAAAGCTGGCTTTTGAGAGTTAAGGATCGAGGATTGTGCGGGGCTGGAGCAAACGCAAATAGGGCCGCGCTTTTGGCGCGGCCCGAATTTCTAGTGCGAACTGTGGTTGAGCGGAGGCGATCAGCCGCGGAAGAGCGACAGGATCGACTGCGAGGAACCGTTGGCGATCGACAGCGCCTGCACGCCGAGCTGCTGCTGGACCTGCAGGGCCTGCAGACGGGTCGATTCCTTGTTCATGTCGGCATCGACGAGCTGGCCGACGCCGCGGTCGATGGAGTCCATCAGGTCCGAGGTGAAGGTCTTCTGCAGGTCGATACTGCTCTTGGCGGCGCCGAGCGTGGTGGCCGAGTTGGTCATATCGGCGAGCGCGGAGTCGATGACGGTCAGCATCTGCTTGATCTGCGAATCGCTGGCAGCCGTGCCACCCGAGAAGATGGAAAGCGAGGCGGCCGAATAGGTGTCGGTGGCCAGTGCAGCCGCCCCTAGAGCTGTCTGCGTGCCGGAGACCGCTGCGGCCACACTGCCGTCGCTGCCGAGGCGGTACGTGTCAAGGATGCCCTTCGCGAGGCCCGAGGTGGTACCAGCTTCATAGAGCTTGATGCTTTCCACCTTGACGTCGATGGTCGAGATCGAAGATGCGCCGGCCGCGTCACGGTTGAAGGCCGAAAGGATCTTCACATCGGCAGCCGTCGTGGCTGTTGAGCCGCTGTCTACGGACAGCATGTTGGTGCCGGAGAAGGTGGCGCCGTCGGCGTAGGACTTCATCTGCGCCTGAAGAGCGGTGATTTCGGTCTGGGTCTTTTCCTTCGAGGCGTCCGTCTGGCCGTAGGAAGCCAGCAGCTTTGCCTTGATCTGGTTGATGGTGGAGATCGCGCTGTTCATGCCGGTATAGGCGGTGTCGACCTTCGAGGCGCCGAGGCCGAGAGCGTCCGAAACGGTGGACATTGCCTGGTTGTCGGAGCGCATCGTGGTGGCGATCGACCAGTAAGCGGCGTTGTCCGAGGCCTGCGAGACGCGATAACCGGTCGAGATGCGGGCCTGGGTGTCCTGGAGGGATTTGCTGGTGGCGTTAAGGCTCTGCAGAGCCGTCAACGCGGCGGAGTTCGTCATGATGCTGGACATGGTACTCGTACCTTGGTTTTTACAGGTGTTTTTTTGACATACCGGGCCTCCCGGTATGACGGTGCGGCATCATGCCAATGATCTCTGAAATCGATCACCCGCCATCTGCGAGCGAATATGCGGGCAAGTCCCTACCAAAGGGCTAAACCGGACGGTTAATCGAAAATATATTGCTGGAATTTCGAGCCGGCGCGGCAGTGTCAGTTGAAGGAGCGCACCAGGCTGCCGACAAGCAGGTTCCAGCCGTCGATCAGGACGAAGAACAGGATCTTGAACGGCAGCGACACCACCGTGGGCGGCAGCATCATCATGCCCATCGCCATCGTGATGGTGGCGACGATCAGGTCGATGACCAGGAACGGCAGCACGATCAGGAAGCCGATTTCGAAGCCGCGCCGGATCTCCGAGATCATGAAGGCGGGCACCAGGATGCGCAGGTCGACGGTGTCGCGCGAAACGGTCTGGCCGCGCTCGCGGGCGAGATCGGCGAAGAGGTCGAAATCCTTGTCACGCACATTGTGCAGCATGAAGGTGCGGAACGGATCGGAAATCTTGTCGAAGGCTTCGGTCTGGGTGATCTGGTTGTCCATCAGCGGCTTGACGCCGGTGTTCCAGGCCTGATCGAAGGTCGGCGCCATGACATAGAAGGTCATGAACAGCGACAGCGAAATCAGGATGAGGTTTGCCGGTGTCGACTGCAGGCCGATGCCGGCGCGCAGGATCGAGAAGGCGATGACGAAGCGGGTGAAGCTGGTCACCATGATCAGCAGGCCCGGCGCGACCGACAGAACAGTCAGCAGGCCGAACATCTGGATGATGTAGCCGACGGTGGTGCCGTCAGCCTTGCCGATGCCGCCGAGATCGAGCTGCTGAGCCGCCGCGATGGAGGTGGCGGCGGCGATCATGGCGGTGGCGAGAAGGAACTTTCTCATTCGAGCAGCAATGTCCTGATGAGTACCTGTTTGGCGTGACCCTGGCTGCGGATCGCGGCGCGTTCTTCGAGGTCGGCCTTCAGGTGCTGGTAGCCGCTGGCTCCCTCGATCTGATGCATCTTCAACGTGCGCACCAGGGCCAGGAGATCTTGGTGGATGTCATCCGACATTGCCTGTGGCTGCGGCGCGTCATAGACGACGGACACCTCCATCCTGATCCAGGTGCCGGCAGGCGAGGCGATGTTGGTGGTGATCGGCGCCAGCACGACAAGCATCGGGCCCAGGCCTGGTTGCTCGGCTGCGGCGGGCTGCATGATCTTACCTTCGTTCTCAGGCGCGACCGGTACCGAGGCCGGTGCGCCGACGCCCTTGAGATAACCGCCGGACATCCAGCCCACGCCAATGGCGGCCGCCGTCACAAGCAGCAGCATGCCGGCCTGAATGACAGGGGAGGGACCCTTGCGCGGCTGAACCTGTTCAATATTTGCCACGGCGCCCTGCCCCGATCCTAGAACGGAAGAACCTGGTCGAGGATCTGCTGGCCGTAGGCAGGTTGCTGGACCTCGGTGATGCGACCGCGTCCGCCGTAGGAGATGCGGGCCTCGGCGATGCGTTCGTAGGGGATGGTGTTTTCGGCGCCGATATCGGCCGGCCGCACGATGCCGGCGAGCGTCAGCACCCTGAGCTCGGCATTGACGCGCACTTCCTGCGATCCGGTGATCATCAGATTGCCGTTGGGCAGCACATCGGTGACGATCGCCGCGACATTGAGTTCAAGCGTTTCCGAGCGCTTGATCTCGCCGTCAGCCGTCGTGTCGGTGGTGGAGCTGAGAGCCCCGGCGCCCTTGCCGGCGGTGCTCCACTTGTCCCACTGCGCGCTGAGGTCATAACCGAGCTTGCGATTGGCGGTGCGGCTCCTGTCGTTCTGGTTCTTGAAGTTGGCGCGATCGTTGATCTTGATCTTGACCGTCAGGATGTCGCCCTGGGACAACGCCCGCGGGTCGGTGAACAGCCGGCTCTGGCGGTCGTCCCACAACGAGAATTTCTTGACCGGCACTGGCGGCGTTTGCGGATATCGATAGAGCGAGCCGGTGCTGCCGCCATCGATGCCGGAGCCGACCGGGGACAGGGCCGGCTCTCTGCCGACCTCCTTGAGGTTGGTTCCGCAACCGGACAGCATGGTAACCGCGCACAGGACAAGCATCTTCCGGATCATGACGGATCTACCCTTCGGGCTGCGCTGGCCATAATGCCGGTGAGCGTTGCCGCCGCCTTCTGGTCCATTTCGTTGAGGATGACGCTCGCCTTGCGTGAATCGAGCTTCATCAATATAGCCGCAGCCAGGTCGGCGTTGACGATGGCCAGCCGCTCGGCGGCGGCGTCGGGTTTCATACCGGCGTAGATCTGGACGACGCCGTCCTCGGCCCGGGCCAGGAAAACCTCGCGCCGCTTCAGCCAGGTCTCGTATTCAGCTTTCTTTGCATCAAGAGCTTTCATGCGCTCGTCAATGCCAGCCTGGAGCTGCTTCAGTTCCTGCGCCTGCAGGACATAGCGGCGGTCGCGGGCGGCGTCGGCGATGTTTGAGCAGAAGCGCTCGATCTCGCTTTGGTCCGGCGCCTTTTCCCGTGTCAGTTGCTGCGGCGCCGCCGCCACCTGTGCTCCCGGCAGGACCTGGCGGAACGTCTCCTCGCCGCGCGCGGTGCCGCCGGCAAAGGGCAGAGCCGCGAGAAAAGCGGTCGCAAGCAGGATCGCGGCTTTGCGGTGTCTGTCGTGGCGTGGGAAGGAGCGCTTCATCGGCATCGCCTATTGCAGAACCAGGTCGGCCTGCAGGGCCCCGGCCGACTTGATGCCCTGCAGAATGGCGATGATGCCGTCCGGCTTGACGCCGAGGCGGTTGAGGCCGGAAACGAGGGTCTGGAGATCGGGTCCGTCAAGCACGGCAACGCGGGCGTCGGGCCGGCTGGCGTCGATGGCGGTGAACGGTTCGATCGCGGTCTCGCCCTTGGAGAAGGGTTCGGGCTGCACGACGCGCGGCGCTTCGGTGATGCGCACGGTGAGCGTGCCGTGGCTGATGGCGACCCGTGAGATCTTGACGTCATTGCCGATGACGATGGTGCCGGTGCGCTCGTCGATCACGACACGGGCCGGCGTGTCGGATTCGACCACCAAATTCTCGATTTCGGCATAGAAGCGCGCCGCCGAGACACCCTTCGGCCTTCTGATCTGGACGGTGCGCGAATCGCGCTCGGCCGCCACCCGCATGCCGAAGCGCTGGCCGGTGTAGTCGTTGATGGCATCCGCGATGCGGATAGCGGTCGAGAAATCGGGATTGCGCAGCTGCAGCGTCAGGATCGCCTGATCGTCGAATTCGGCTTGGACAGCACGCTCCACGATGGCGCCGTTGGGCACGCGGCCGGCGGTCGGCACGCCTTGCGTCAGCTGCTCGGCCTGTCCTTGCGCGGTAAAGCCGGACACGATGACCGAGCCCTGGCCGACGGCATAGATTTCGCCGTCCGCCGCCTTCAGCGGCGTCATGATCAGCGTGCCGCCGGAAAGCGAGGTCGCGTCGCCCATCGAGGAGACGTCGATGTCGATGCGGGCGCCCGACTGCACGTAGGGCGGCATGTTGGCGGTGACGATGACGGCGGCGACATTCTTGGCGCGCGCGCTGCCGCCTTCGGTGGCGATGCCGAGGTTTTCGAGCATCGCGCGGATCGACTGTTCGGTGAATGGCGAGTTGCGCAGGCTGTCGCCCGATCCGGCAAGGCCGATGACCAGGCCGTAGCCGACGAGCTGATTGTCGCGCGAACTCTGCAGCTGGGCGATGTCCTTGATACGCGAGGCGACCTGGCCCGGCGGCAGCGAACTCGGCCCGGTCGAAACCCGGAACATGCGGCTTGTGGTGGCCGGATCATATTCGGGATCGTTGTAGACGCCGCCATTCTTGGCGGCGAGCTCGCGCTTGGCCTTCGGCGTCAGGCCGTCGGCCAGCGCCGGCTGCAGGCCAAGCACGGCTGCCAGGATCAAGGTAAGCCCGCGCATCATGAAGCGCTGACCTGGATGGTTCCATCCGCCATCACCGTGCCGGACAGGATTTTGCCGCTGTCGATGTTGCGAACCTTGACGAGGTCGCCCGCGGCTCCTGGTTGCAGCGTTACGGCGGTCGCCGAGATCGTCAGGCCGCCGGCGATGAAGAAGATCTGCACGGAGGCACCCTGTTCGACCAGCCAGGCCTCGCGGATGGCGGCGGAGGGAATGTAGCGGCCGGGCAGCAGGGTGCGCTTGGCGACCTTGCCATCCAGTTCCTCGGCCCGTGTGGCGACCGCCTCCGGCTTGTGCTTGCCGACGGTAAGGGTGACCTGTTTCAGGGCAGCCAGGTTGATGGTCTCGCCGGGATAGATAACCCGGCTCGGAATAAGCACCACCTCGCCGCCAGCTTGATTGCTGGCGATCCGGGTGGCCGACTGGTTGGCCGATTCCTGGGCAAAAGCCGGCATCGTGCCGGTCACCAGCGCAAGGACGAGCGCGGTGCGGCGGAATGCAGACAGGAGGCCGGGCGTCGACATCATGCGTTACCTGATGTTCTTGGAGACCACGGAGGCCATGTCGTCGGCGGCCTGGATGACCTTGGAGTTCATCTCATAGGCGCGCTGCGCCGAGATCAGCTCGGTGATTTCCTTGACCGGGTCGACGTTGGAGGCTTCGAGATAGCCCTGCTGGATGGTGGCAAAACCGGGATCGCCAGGCACGCCGACGTTCGCCGGCCCCGAAGCCGTGGTTTCCTGGAACAGATTGTCGCCGAGCGGCGCCAGGCCGGCCTCGTTGGCGAAATTGGCGATCTGAAGCTGACCGAGGTTCTGCAGGTCGGTCTGCCCGTCGATGCGGGCGAAGACCTGGCCGGTCTTGTTGACGATGACCTCGACGGCATCAACGGGAACATTGATTGCCGGAATGACCGCAGCGCCGTCGACCGTCACCAGCTGGCCGGTGGCGTTGGTGTTGAGAGCGCCGGCGCGGCTGTACAGCGTGCCGCCGTCGGCACCCTCGATCTGGAACCAGCCCCTGCCGGTCAGCGCCAGGTCGAAACTGTTGCCGGTGCTGGTCAGTTCGCCCTGGGTGTGCACGTTGCGCACCGCCGTCGTCTTGACGCCGAGGCCGATCGAGACGCCCTCCGGCACCAGCGAGGCGTTGGAGCGGTTGGGCACGCCTTGCGTGCGGTCGACCTGATAGAGCAGGTCGGAGAATTCGGCACGGGCGCGCTTGTAGCCGGTGGTGTTGATGTTGGCGATGTTGTTGGCGATGACTTCCAGATTTGTCTGCTGGGCATTCATGCCGGTGGCGGCGATGGCGAGTGCTTTCATGTCGGAATTCCTCAGATGCCCATTCGACTGACTTCGAGATAGGCGGAGACCACCTTGTCGCGTATGGCGACGGCGGTCTGAAGCGCCTGCTGCGCGCTCATCACGGCGTCGACCACCTGGCGGGTGTCGGCATCGCCCTTGAGCGCCTGCATCGATACCTGCTCGGCATTCTGCATCGTGTCGACGGTCTTGGAGGCTGCCTGGCTCAGCGCCTCGGCAAAGGAGGTGCCGACATTGCCACCGGCCGACGGTGTCGCGCCGCCCTGGAGCAGGCTTGTGGCGGCGTCATCGCCGCCGATCGACGGCTTGAACTGAAGGGCTCCGATACCGCTGATCATTACTGGTTCCTCATCAGGTCGATGGTCATGGAAATCAAGTCGCGGGCCTGCTTGACCACCTGAAGGTTGGCCTCGTAGGAGCGATTGGCCTCGGTCATGTCGGCCATTTCGATCAGCACGTTGACGTTGGGCATCTTGACGTAGCCCTTCTCGTCGGCGGCCTCGTTGCCGGGCTGGAACTCGACTGGAAAGTCACTGGGATCTCGATCGATCGAGTTCACTGCAACCGTTGAACTGCCGGAGGCCCGGTCGAGCTCGGAGACGAAGCTGATGGTCTTGCGGCGATAAGGGTCGGAGCCGGGCGCGGTGCCCGTCGACTGAGCGTTGGCGAGGTTCTCGGAAACCACGCGCAGGCGTTCCGACTGGGCGCCGAGGCCGGATGCTGCGACTTTGAGGGCTGCGGTCAGTGCGTCCATGGTCAGCTCTTCACCGCCATCATCATCATCGAATGGAACGCCTTGACGATCGCCGTGTTGAGCTCGAAGGACCGGCGCACCTCGCCGGCCTTCAGCAGTTGGTCTTCCAGCACGACCGAGTTCTTGGACGGCATGACAACGCCGTCATCTTCCTGCGGCTTGATGGTGAAGCCGGCATTGGTCGCTGCATTGCCGAGATGGCCGGCCTGGGTGGCCTGCAGCGATACGGTGGCGCGGTCGAGCACCTTTTCGAATGGCTCGACGTCGTTTGCCGTATAGCCTGGCGTGTTGGCATTGGCGATGTTGCCGGCCACGGCCGACTGGCGCACGGCCAGCCATTGCGCTTGCTTGGCGGCGAGGTCGAAAAGGGAAACGGGCTCCATGGGAATCTCCGAGCAGGTACCCAGAGACTAGGCCGCCAGTCTTGCGCGGGCCTTGCGGATGGCCGGAAGCCGGAGATCGTTTATCGGGACAGTTCGATCACCTGGTCGGCACTGGTGACCATGACCCATTTGCCGTTGCGCTGCTCGATGGAGGATACCTTGCTGGAATCCGGCAGTATCGAGCCGCGCTGGACCATCCAGAGGCCAGCGTCGTCCTGGATCATGGCGCGGCCGTTGGCGACATGAACCATGCGGAATTTCGCCGCGTCGGCCGGAAACGGTTGCTCGTCGGATGCGGCTGCGGGATCGGCATCATCCCGCACCGTCCCCGTGGCAAGAAGATCGAGATTGGCCGCGGGAACGTCCTTTGCCGTCAGCGGCGCGCTGCGTTCGGCGACCACGCCGCCGCCCGCTCGCCCGGAATTAGAGCCTGTGCCGCCGAACTTCATCGCCTGGACGCCAAACTGGTCCTGGTTGAAGAAGATATACCAGGGGAACAGGGCGCAGATCAGGCCGAGCGCGATGCCGAGCGCGGCAATGACGAAATCGCTGCGTCGGTCGGACTTCTTCTCCAGTCGGGGAAACGGCGCCTTTGGCGGCTGCGGCCATTCGGTGCGCGGGAACAGGCCGTCGATCAGCGATTCCCGGCTGGCCTGCGTCATCTCGGCAGCCACCGCCTGGGGAGCCCGGGACAGAGCGGGTTCGACGGGCCTGGCCAGATCAGGATCGGCTTTGCCAGCCCGTGGCAGGATTGGCTTGACGGCTCTGGCCAGAACGGCCTCGGCTTTGGCCGCGATGGCACGGGCGGCCTTTGCTTTGGCAGTTCTCGCCGTGTCAGCCTCTGCCTGCTGCGCGGCATTGGCCTCGGCGATCATGTCGCGCAGGATGCGCTCGGTGTATTCGCGTTCAGTCTCCGGCATCGGCGTTCAGCTTGCTCTTGAGGTGGCGGGCGAGATCGGAGAACGGGTCGGCTGAGGGGCGATCCTTCGGCCCTTGCGTCAGCGCTTCATAGATCAGCGGCACCTGGCGCACGGCGATGTCGAGTTCGGCATCGACGCCGCCCTGATAGGCCCCGAGCAAGCGGATATCGCGTGTGTCCTCGAAGCGCGAGATCATCGACTTCAGCCTTGTCACCAGCGCGCGCTGTTCGACGCTCCAGGCCTTTCCGGCCAACCGCGATATGGACGACAGCGGGTTGACGGGGGGATAGCGACCCTGTTCGGCGATCGTGCGGTCGAGCACGACATGGCCGTCGAGGATGCCGCGCACGGAATCGGCGACCGGGTCGTTGTGATCGTCGCCGTCGACCAGTACGGAAATGATGGCGGTGATCGATCCCTTGCCTTCCGTACCCGGCCCGGCGCGTTCGAGCAGCTTGGGCAATTCGGTGAACACCGAGGCCGGATAACCGCGGGCGACCGGCGGCTCGCCGGTTCCCGTCGCCACCTCACGCAAGGCGTGAGCGAAGCGGGTGATCGAATCCAGCACCAGCAAAACGCGATGCCCCTGGTCGCGAAAATGCTCGGCGACGCGCATGGCGGTGTCCGGCGCACGCCGGCGCATCATGGCGCTTTCGTCGCTGGTGGCGACGACGGCGATGGTCTTGGCCATGCTGTCGCCGATCGTGTCCTCGAGGAATTCACGGACTTCCCGGCCGCGTTCGCCGATGAGCGCCACCACGACGGTATCGAATGCGTCGGCTCCGGCGAGCATGGCGAGCAGCGTCGACTTGCCGACGCCGGAGCCGGCAAAGATGCCGAGGCGCTGGCCGAAGCAGAGCGGCGTGAAGATATCGATGACCTTGACGCCGGTCATGAAGGCAGTGCCGACGCGTTGCCGCGCCATGGCGCCCGGCGTCGTCTGGGCGCCGCGCGATGTGTCGTCTCCCCGGGCGAGCGGCGGGCCGCCATCGATCGCCCTGGTGAGTGCGTCGATGGTGCGGCCGCGCCATGAGGCATGCGGTGCCACCACAAGCGGACCGCGGCGGAACACGGCATCACCGATGCCGGAATCGGCGCTGCGTTCGAAGGGTGCCACGACGGCCTCGTCGCGGCCGATCTTGACGATCTCGCCGCGGCGCGCACCGGCATGGCCGGGCTGCTCGACGATGTCACCCAGCCTGGCGAAGCTGGAAAGGCCGTGCACCTTGTAGTGCGTGGGCGTGACTTCGATGACGCGGCCGCCGCGCTTGAGCAGTGCCTCGGCGTCGGCGAAACGCCGCCAGACCCGTTCCAGGGCGGCAAGCCGGTCTTCCGGTGCCGGCTGGAGTTGTCTTTCGAGTGCCCGCAGGGATGGCTGGTCGAGCGACATGGACTATTTCGAGCCGAGCGTCTTGATCGCCTCGTCGGTGGACGAGTCGGTCTGGCGCATCAGGGCGGCCGTGTTCTCGAAGGCGCGCTGGACCATGATCAACCTGGTGATCTCCAGCACCGGATTGACATTGGACTCTTCGAGAAAACCTTGGGCAACGCCGATATCGGAGCGATCGGTGACAGGCTCCGGGGTGCGTGCCGGAACAATGCCGGAATTGCCATAGCGGACGAAGTTCGCGCCTGGATCGAAATTGTAGAGGCCGATCGATCCGACAAGCTGATCGTTCTGGCGCAACGAACCATCGGCCCCGGCCTTGGGCGGACCGTTGCGGGGGTCAAGCTGGATCGGCGAGCCGCCGGCATCGAGCACCGGGTGGCCTTCGATCGACATCAGCTCGCCGTTCTCGTTCATCGAAAAACGGCCGTCGCGGGTCATGACGGTGCCGACCGGCGTCTCTATAGCGAACCAGGCATCGCCCTGGATGGCGAAATCGAAGGGATTTCCGGTCTCGCTCAAGGCACCGTGGGCGCCGGAAAGGTAGGTCTTGCCCGGGGAGGCGAATGACACCGATTTCTGCCCGGTGCCAGAGACGACGTCCTCGAACTTCACGCCGGTGGCGCGAAAGCCGATCGTGGAGGCGTTGGCGACGTTGTCGGCGATGGTGTCGAGGCGCCGCTCGAGCGCGATCTGCGATGAAAGAGCGACGTACAGGCTGTCCCGCATGATGGTCTCAGAACCTCAGTTTCTGCATGGCCATCATCAGGTCGGTGGAGATGCCGACGGTGAGTGGCTGGGCAAACAGCACGCTGACCGAGGTGACGGCCGATGAAGTCGGGTTGTTGATCTCGTACATGCTGGTGAAGCGCGTCAGGAACTTGCCGAGTTTCTCGGGGTCGGAGAAATCCGAGATGTCGAGTTTCTGCTCGAACAGCTGCGCCTGCTTGTCGACATCGGCGGTGGCGAAGGAATCGGGCAGGCCGAGCACGGTGCGCACGACACTGGCAAGCGCAGTGTCGGCCAGCACGTCATACCAACTGGTGATGGTTGGGGCCTTGCGATCGAAATAAAGCGCCAGCCGCACGCCCTGGTTGGTCTGGCCGGCATCCTCTTCGAGGGTCTGGCGCATGTATTTGTCGACGGTCGGCTGCTGCGCCGGATTGATGGTGGTGGCCGCTTCGCCGTATTGTTCGAAGTTGAAGGCGGCGGCCAGCCCGGCATAGGCCTTGTTGGTCATCTTGTTGGCGACGCTGTCGGCGTCGCGAATGCCACCGGCAAGAACGTTGCGGATGAGGTCCTTGCTTTCCGTCGCCGGGTCCAGTCCGTAGGCCGAGAGCACGTAGTTGTACAATCGGCTGTTGGCCATCAGGTCGTCGACGGATTTCACGTTCGTGACGTTGGCAAGATAGTACGCGGTCTCCGACTTGATGTAGTCCGCATTCGGCGCGATCAGGCCAAGCGCCGACTCCGTCGTATAGATTTTCGGCGTGTCTTTCTGCACTTCGTCGCGCGACGTTGTCTGATCGCCATATTGGGCAAAGTTGAAGGCCGTGACGAAGTTGGCGTACCGTTTATCCGTCAGCTTGTTTGCTGGGCTTTCGGGGTCGCTGACGCCGCCCTCGAGCATTGTGCGGATCTGCTGCGGCGTTTCGGTTGACGCATCAAGTCCGTAGGAAGCCATGGCGAAGGTGAGCAGGCGCTTGTCCGCCATGAGGTTGTCGATCGACGTCACCTTGGAAATGTTTGCCGCGTAATAGTCGGCCTCGCCCTTGATATATTGCGCGCTTGGCTCGACCAATGTCAGTCCGGCTCCGGCCATGTATCCTTTCGGCACCGCCTGCTGGACATCGTCGCGCATGGTCGTCTGATCGCCATACTGGGCGAAGTCGAAGGCTGCGACGAATTTGGCGTAGCTCTTGTCGGGCAGTTTGTTGGCAGGACTGTCGGGATCGCTGACGCCACCTTCGAGCATCGCCTTGACGGTTGCGGCAGGTTCGGTTGCGGCGTCGAGTCCGAAAGCGGCCATCGCATATGTCAGCAGGCGGCTGTCGCCCATCAGGTCGTCGACCGATTTAACCTTGGCGATGTTGGTGACGTAGTAGGCGGTTTCGCTCTGGTAGTAAGGGAGCCCCTTCTGCGAGGCGCCGATCTGGACTTGCAGCGCATAGTTGCTGGTCACCAGTTGCTGCGCCTTGTTGTAGACAGTCGTACTGGTGCCGTTGGCGGCGAAATTGAAGGCCCTGACGAATTCGGCGTAACGCTTGTCGGTCAGCTTGTTGGCGAAGCTGTTGGGATCGGAGACGCCTTCTTTGAGTGCCTTGACCATGAAGGCCTTGGCGTAAGCCATGTCCTCGAGCCCGTAGGCCTTCATGGCATATTTGAACAAACGGTCATTCTTGACGAAATCGTCGATCGATTTCACCTTGGTGATGTTGTCCAGATAATACTTGGTGTCGCGATCAACCACGGGCTGCTGCTCGATCCTGTCGATCGACTTTGAAATGTCCCTGGTGATGAGCTGGTAGCTGGTAAAGGTATTAAGCAAAGAGGTGCCTCCGGCCGAAGCTATGTCCGGACAATACCCCTACTTCCTTGCGCGAAACTGAATCGTCTCCGACGCCTTCGATTCAAGCCTCACACAAGGCACGGGGGCTATCCCTAGCTCCTGATGTGAAATGCGGAAGGACCTGTCGTGGGCATTCTGATTGGACTGGTGGTAACGCTCGGCTGCGTCCTTGGCGGCTTCATGGCCATGGGCGGCCATCTTCACGTGCTGATCCAGCCCTGGGAGGCAGTGATCATCTGTGGTGCGGCTTTTGGCACCTTCCTCGTCGCCAATCCGATGAAGACGGTCAAGGATACCGGCAAGGGCATTCTCGAAGCTTTCAAGCAGGCGGTGCCGAAGGAACAGGACTATCTCGAAACGCTCGGCGTGCTGCACTCGCTGATGCGCGAGCTGCGCTCGAAATCCCGCAGCGAGGTCGAGGCGCATATCGACAATCCGGAAGAGTCGGCGATTTTCCAGGCGTTCCCAACCGTGCTGCATAACCACGACCTGACGCATTTCATCTGCGACTACTGCCGCATCATCATCATCGGCAATGCCCGCTCGCACGAGATCGAGGCGCTGATGGACGAAGAAATCCAGACCATCAGGTCCGACAAGATGAAGGCCTATCACGCGATGGTGGCGGTGGGCGATGGCCTGCCGGCGCTCGGCATCGTCGCCGCCGTGCTCGGCGTGGTCAAGGCGATGGGCGCGCTCGACCAGTCGCCGGAAATTCTCGGCGGTTTGATTGGTGCCGCACTTGTCGGAACGTTCCTCGGCATCTTCCTGTCCTATTCGGTGGTCGGACCGGTCGCCACCAAGATCAAGACAGTGCGCGAGAAGAAGAACCGCCTCTATATCATCGTCAAGCAGACGCTGTTGGCCTACATGAACGGCGCGCTGCCGCAGGTGGCGATCGAGTTCGGCCGCAAGACCATCTCGTCCTATGAACGGCCGACGATCGACGCGGTCGAGCAGAGCACGATGAATACCGGCACCGTCGAAAAGAAGGCCGCCTGAACGATGCGCGACAGATCGGTCCCGGCACTGTCATGACCAGCCTGGGCAGTCCAGCGGAAGCGCGCTCGCTGATCATCGAGCGTCTGGTCGGCGACAGCGGCGAGGCCGCGCAGGTCATCGACGCAGGCCGCGCCATGGCCGAACGCGCCGTGCCGCTGCTGCAGAAAACCCTGACCAGCGAGTTTGGCGTTCCGGTCGTCGTCGATCTCAAAGCGATCGAGGTCAGCCGCGTTCCCGAGGCGCGTTCGCGTGCCGGCGACACGTTTGCGATGACCGTGATCGGCTCGTCGGCGTCCTCCGATGCGATGACCCTGGTGATCGATGCTCCGGCGATCGCCATCATGGTCTGCACGCTGTTCGGCGGCGACCCGGATCTGCCGGCATCGCCGATCGAACGCGATCTGTCGCAAATCGAAATCGATGTTTCGACCATGGTGTTCCAGCAGGTCGCACAGGCCCTCAACGGATCGGGAAAGCGTTCGCTCGACCTGCGCCTGCCCGCGCCGCGGGCAATGTCGGGCACCGAGGCGAAGCGGTACGTGCTGCGCGATGGCGCGGCAATCCGCATCGTGCTTGGCATCTCGACGCCGGCCGACAGTGGCACCGTGACGGTGACGATGCCGCAGCGCGTCGTGCTGGCCAGCCGCGACGGAGCCGTGCCTGTCAGCGACGACGATCACGGCCCCAGCTGGCGCGCCCGCTTCTCGGAAGAGGTGATGCGCTCCACCGTGGCGCTCGAGGCCACGATGCCGCTGGCGCGGCTGACGCTCGGCGACCTCGCCGGTTTCGAAATCGGCGATGTCATCGAATTCGAGGAAACGGCCCAGTCCCAGGCGCGTCTCAGCGCACGGGGCAAGACGCTGTTCGTATGCGAGTTCGGCAAACTGGGACAGAATTACACCGTCCGGATCAGGCAACCTTACGATGCCGGGCAGGACTTTATCGACGGGCTGATGCCGGCTGCCGCCGGACGCGCCTGAGCATTTGGAGACGATCATGGCCAAAACCAAGGCGGAAGCCGACCTCGACCAGCCGGACGAGCAACTCGACCGTGCCATCGAAGAATTGCGCGGGGTCCTGCATGAAGAGGAGCAACGCCCCGATGCGGCGTTCAGGGCGGCCTCGTCGGCCAATTCGAGCGTGATCATGAACATCCCCGTCGATGTCCAGATCATCCTCGGCAGCACCGAGATGCCGGTCTCCGATCTGATGGCGCTGCAAAAAGGGTCGACCGTGGCGCTCAATCGCCGCATCGGCGAACCTGTCGACGTCGTGGTCAACGGCCGAAAGATCGCGCGCGGCGAGATCACCGTGCTGGAAAGCGATCCTTCGCGCTTCGGCATCAGGCTGACCGAAATCATCGCCGGCACGAAGGGCGCCTAGACATGGTTTGCGGGGCTTGCCGGTGGCAGCGGAGGCGAGTGGCATGACGACGCCGGTGACCTTGACCCGCGCGCAGAAGGCGGCCGCCATACTTGTGGCGATGGGCAAGCCGTCGGCCAGCCGCCTGCTGAAATTCTTCAAGCAGGAAGAACTGAAGGCCCTGATCGAGGGCGCCCGGCTGCTGCGGACGATTCCGCAAAGCGATCTTGAGCGCATTGTCGCTGAGTTCGAGGCCGAATTCACCGAAGGGGCGGGATTGCTCGATTCCGCCGACAGGATGGACACCATCCTCAACGAATCGCTCTCGCCCGAAGAGATGAGCGCGATCATGGGCGACAGGAAATTCGAGGTCGCACCGGAAGGCCCGCCGCCGATCTGGCCCGAGCTCGAAAAGCTCGAACCGGCGCGGCTTGGCGCCTTCCTGGCCGGTGAGCATCCGCAGACAGCGGCCATGGTGTTGTCGAAGCTGGCGCCGCAGGTGGCGGCGAGCGTGCTGCTGACACTGACCAAGCCGATGCGTGGAGAAATCATCAAGCGCATGGTGACGATGGCCAATGTTCCCGACGCTGCCGCCAGGATCGTCGAAAACCGGCTGCGCACCAGTGTGCTGGCCGAAACCTCGACCAAGGATACCTCGGCCGGACAGGCGCGTGTCGCCAGCGTCCTCAACGAACTCGACAAGCCGCTGCTCGAGGAGGTGATGCAGGATCTGGAAGCCGCCGGCACGCCTGATCTCGACGGCGTGCGAGCCCGGCTGTTTGCTTTCGACGATCTGCCGCTGCTCACCCAGAAAGCGCGGGTGCTGCTGTTCGACGGGCTATCGACGGAGCTGGTCACGCTGGCCTTGCGTGGCACGTCGGCCGCCCTTGCAGAATCGGTGCTGTCGGCCATCGGCGCCCGCTCGCGGCGCATGATCGAAGCCGAGCTCGGGCAGGGCTCGGACGGGATCCCCCTCGCCGATATCATGGCGGCCCGCAAGACGATCGTTACGACGACGATCCGGCTGTCGCGCGAAGGCGCCTTCGAACTCCCCTCGACCCAAGACGCCGCCTAGGACCGCGCCATGGCTGACGCGGTCGACAAGGATTCGAAAACCGAAGAGGCGACGGAAAAGAAGATCCGCGACACCATCGAACAGGGCAAGCTGCCCCATTCGCGGGAGACAGCGCTCTTTGCCTCGTTCGTTGCCATACTGGTGTTCACCGTCTTCTACGCCAAGGATGCGATCATCGATCTCGGCATGTTCCTGTCGATGTTCCTGGAGAAGCCGGAAGCCTGGCCAATGGACACCGAGACCGACGTCATCGCGCTTTACAAGATCGTCCTGCTCGAGGTCGGCCGCGCCGTCCTGAGCTTGATGGTGCTGCTGACCGTCGCCGGCGTCGGCGCCTCGGTGTTCCAGAACATGCCGCAATTCGTAGGCGAGCGGGTCCGGCCGCAACTCTCGCGCATTTCGATCGCCAAGGGTTGGAACAGGCTGTTCGGCATCCAGGGTTGGGTCGAGTTCCTGAAGTCACTCGGCAAGGTCGGGTTTGCCATCGTCGTGCTGAGTTTCACCCTGTCGGAAGACCACCGCAAGCTGCTCGCCGGGATGATCACCAATCCGGTCGCCTTCGGTCTCGTCATCCGCGGCATCGCCGTCGACATCCTGGTGGCCATCGTCTTCGTCATGGGGCTGATCGCGGCAGTCGACATCGTCTGGTCGCGCTTCCACTGGAAGCAGGATCTGCGCATGAGCAAGCAGGAGGTCAAGGACGAGTTCAAACAGTCCGAGGGCGACCCGATCGTCAAGTCGCGGCTGCGCTCCCTGGCGCGCGACCGGGCGCGCAAACGGATGATGACGGCGGTGCCGCGCGCGACGCTGATCATCGCCAACCCGACGCACTTCTCGATCGCGCTGAAATATGTGCGCGACGAGGACTCGGCGCCCATGGTGCTGGCCAAGGGCCAGGATCTGGTGGCGCTCAAGATCCGCGAGATCGCGCGGGAACACAACATCCCGGTCTTCGAGGACGTGGCGCTCGCCCGCTCCATGTACAAGCAAGTTTCGGTCGATAATGTGATCCCGTCACAATTCTACCAGGCCGTCGCCGAACTGGTGCGGATCGTCTACTCGAAAAAGGCTGAGCGCAGACAGATTTCATGAACCGGCAACCGCACGCAAAATCCCGCGAGATCATCGTCGCCAGCGCCATCGAGCAGGTGGTGGGCGAACTGAGGCTGATCGATGTCGCCGACTACATCGCCTTTATCCGGCTGGAGCATTTCGCATGCCTGTCGGACCTGGTCGATTCAGCGGTTGAGTTGTTCTTCATGCCGGGCACTCTGCGGCTCGGCCATGGTGGTGAGGCGCATGTCGACTGGAGCGGGAGCCCGCGCATCGTGCTCGATCTGGAACTGAGGCCGCCCGGCGTCACCGTCTATTTCCAGCTGACGCTGAGCGAGCTCGGCGCGTCGGTGGCGGTCAACTACGTATCGTTCGAGAAGCCGGGCGAAGACCCGGAGCGCAACACGGCGCTGCTCGAAGCGGTGATCGAAGAGGCGCGTATCCGCAAGGTCGAGCCGCTGGCCTATCGCTGATCGCTTTCGAATTCCTCTATTCGATCAAGCCCAGCCGCAGCGCCTTGGCAACGGCCTGGTTGCGATTGACGGCGTTGAGCTTCTGGGTCGATTGGGTCAGATACTGGTTGGCGGTGTGCACCGACAGTTTCAGGAGTCGCGCGATCTCCTCGCTGGTGTTGCCGTTGGCGGTCAGCTTCAGGCATTCGAGTTCGCGCTTGGAGATTGCACGCATGCGGCCGGCATCGCCCGGACGGATGCGGGCGACGGCGGCGAACAGCGAAAAGCAGCGGGCGTGTATTTCGTAGAGCGCATCCTGCTGCAAGGTCATCTCCGAGCCCAGGAACACGACAAGACCGCATTGGCCGCGGTCGGCGTGCACGGGAAAAGCGATGCCGCTGGTTCCGGGCACCAGCGCCGCCATCCGCTCGGTCCAGGCGAAATCGCCAAACAGCTCCGCCGTGGCAGGGACGCCGTCATCCGTCCACCAGCGCGGTTCGGTCGAGATGCGGGTGTGGCGCACGATCTCCTCGCCGTTGGCGCCTGAGATGAACTTGGTCGCCACCGCAATGCCGGGATAATCGGAATCGAAGCATGGCACGAGCCGCGCCCGCTCGGGCGAGGGGCTTACGAAGAAGAGGCCGAAAGCCGAGGCATTCATGTCAACGGCGATCCAGCGGCAGCGGCGCACGGCATCGGGAATGGTGACCGCGTGATGGGTTTCGGAGCCAAGGGTGAAGGCCCCGAACGGGTTGCGCTGCTCGTTGAAAAGGGCTTCGGCCGTTTCCTTGATATCGGCGTGTTTCAAATGATGCCGCTCCTGATCGCCGTGGCGATGGCCATCGCGCGGTTGCTGGCCGCGAATTTTTGGATGGCGTGGGTGATGTAGCTGTTGACGGTGTTGGAGGAGACGCCAAGGATGACGGCGACCTCGTCGGTGGTCTTGCCTTCGGAAACCCAGAACAGGCATTCGCGCTCGCGATCCGACAACGGGTCCTGCATGGCGGCGGCGGCAATCAGTTGCGGGATGTGCGAGAGCGCGTAGCAGCATTTCAGCTGCGCGCGCATCAGCGCCGGCTGGTCGATGCTGCCGGCGGTCGCCGCAGAGAACAGGGCAAACAGGCGCTGGCGGCCGACATTGAGGCGCAGCGAATAGATCTCGGCATGGCCGAGCACGTCGAGAAGGCGGGCTTCCTCGCCGGTGACCAATCCGTCTGCTTCTGGTGCTTGAGATGCCACCAGCGGCTGTGGGCGGATGCCTGGCGCGACGGTGAGCGCGCCTTGCGCAAGCCCGGCGATCAATCGCTTGCCGATCAGCTCGATGGCATCGAAAATCCAGTTGGAGGAGACGATGCGCGCATCGTTGCGGTCCTGGTCGTGGACGATGGCGACCAACATGTAGCTGTCGGCGCCGATCTCGGCGGTCAGTTGCATGAAAAAGCTGGTGAGATCGCCGCGCGACGTCAGGCGCGAGCCCAATGTGTCGGATTGAAGACGTGCGGCGGGACTGCTCATTCTTGTTGCTTTTGGCCGGAATCGTTTCTGCTGTCCGGATACTGGAAGCCAGCCGCCGAACCCGAATACGCATTACTTTGACGAAGACACACGCGTGGCGCAGGGCTGCACCGAACCAAATCCCGAATCCATTCAGGGAACGCGAAGCCGTCCGCGTCTGGTGCCGGAAAAGCTCCGGAACAAAAGACTTTGGGTGGTCGCCGCGCCCCCCAGGACCGGCTGATTCGGGTCTAATCTACCCGCAGTTGAATCTGACATCAAACGCGATTTGACAAAATCGAATCCGGTGGACTCATGTGCGACTCACAAGTCGGTTTTCGCGCCCTGGACAGAAGACCGGGACGCGAAAGTCTTCGCCGGCCACCTCGGCGGCTGGTCGATTTCGCCAGGCTCGGGAGCATTGGACAGACGGGCGCGCCGGTTGCTGTGCCGAAGGCTGGGGCCCTGGCCCGATAGTGGGAGCCGGGCGATGTTGCCGCCCGGTCCCGGTGGTCCTTTGCTTATGCCTGTCGTTGTCCCAAAACCGCCAGATGCTCCTGGACGACAGGCATTTACCGATCCTCGAACCCGGTCAGCACGCCGACCGCGTTGATGCCGATCTCCTCGACGGCATAGCCGCCTTCCATGATGAACAGCGTCGGCAGGCCGAGCCTGGCGATGCGGCGGCCGATCTTGGGATAATCAGACGTCTTCAGCTTGAACTGGCTGATCGGGTCCTTCTCGAACGTATCGACACCCAGCGAGACGATGACGACATCCGGTGCATAAGCGGCGAGCCTGCCGCAGGCATCCTCGAGCGAGGCGTTCCATGCATCCCAGTCGGTGCCGAAGGGCATCGGATAATTGATGTTGAAGCCTTCGCCGGCACCCGCGCCGCGTTCGTCGGCATGGCCGAGGAAGAACGGGTACTCGACCATCGGATCGCCATGCAGATTGAGCACCTGGACGTCGGCACGGTCGTAGAAGATCTCCTGCGTACCGTTGCCGTGATGGTAGTCGACATCGAGGATCGAGATGCGTTTGGCGCCGTGGTCGCGGAACCATTGCGCGGCGACGGCGGCGTTGTTGATGTAGCAGTAGCCGCCCATGAAGCCAGCCCCGGCATGGTGGCCGGGCGGACGGCAGAGCGCGAAGGCGGAAGCCTCGCCATCCTTGAGCAGGCCGGCGGCGGTCAGCGCTACGTCGTAGGAAGACTTGATCGCGGCCCACGTGCCTTCGACGAAAGTGGCGCCGGCATCGAAGGAATAATAGCCGAGCAGCGCGTCGACGCGCTTTGGCGGCACGTCGCCGCGCAGGCCGCGCGTCGGCCAGGTGAAGGGCATCGCCGTGCCTGTGAGGCCTGCTTCCAGCCATTGCGGCCAGACCGTCGGGAGAAAGTCGATATAGTCTGATTTGTGGATGCGCTTGGCGGCGGCGAGGTCATGTTCGTGCGGCGCGATGATGGGACCCAGTTTCTCGCTTTCGACCCGCGCCTTGATGAATTCGGCCCTCGATGGCTTTTCGAAACCCGGCACGATGGCTGATGTGACCAGTTCCATTTGACCGGCATGGCCGGCGTGAAGGGGGGAGAAAACAGTCTTCATAAATTCCTCTCGAAGTGCGAAATCAGTCAAGATTCAAGATTGAGATAAGGGCTCACCAGAGCGAGCCACATTCTTTCCACATCGTCCTCGATGAGGTCGTATGTCTTGCGGTCTCTTTTCAGCCCGACAAGCCGGCAGGCGTGCCCGACGTCCATCATCAGCACGCCGAGCCGGCTGGCGATCTTGTCTTCAAGCGCCGGGTTCACATGCTGCAGCCATGCGGCGTAGAGCGCGATGATCTGCTCGTCATATTCGTTCTGGATCGGCCTGAGGTCGGCGTTGCCTGAAATGGCCTCGATCACCGGCATCAGGCTGGCGTTTTCGAGGTAGAGTCTGGACGTGTCGATGAAGAGCTTGCGCACTTCCTGCCGAAACTCTTCACGGTTGGTGGGCGGGGCGACCTTGATACGCTTGGCGATCACCTCGGGAAAGGATGACAGCCAGCGCCGGGCGAGGTCCAGAAGAATGGCTTCCTTGTTGGGAAAGTATTGGTAGATCGAACCAACCGACAAGCCTGCGCGCTGCGCAATGGCGAGCGTCGTCGGCGTCTTGGTTCCTTGCTCCCGCGTCAAGACCAGCGCTGCGTCGAGAATCCGGTCGACCACCTTGCTGGAGCGTTGTTGCCGCGGCTGTTTGCGCGGTTCGAGCGCTATCCTGGTTTTGCGGTCGAGACTGCGCTTCACCGTCCGATGTCCTCGTTCCCCGCCCGGTCTCAACATGGTGGGAGCTTGCTGTCCACGATACATTCCAGATTCGGTATGTTGACAAACGCGAATAATCAGTCGCATTCTTTATCCACGCTGCCTCTTGGGATGACAAGGGGAATTTCCAAGACAGCGCGCTGGCATTCTTTTTCGTCCCATGGCGCCGCTCCGGTGGAGTGGCAGGTCGTTGGCCAAGAGGTTGTCGGTCTCAGTCAGTCGTCAAAAGCGCGGAGTCGCGATGTCTGTCACAGGTGCAGGTCACAATGCGGATCTGATCGTCATCAGTGGTCGTGTACTGACCATCGACGACGACAATCCCACCGCCGAGGCCGTCGCCGTCAAGGACGGCGCAATCATCGCCATCGGCAGCCGCGCCTCCATCGAAGAGTTCAAGGGACCGGCCACCAAGGTAATCGACGCCAAGGGCGGCTCCGTCCTGCCGGGTTTCATCGAAGCCCACATGCATCTGTTTTCGGGCGGGGCTGAACTTGCCCACCTTCAACTCACCGGTATCCATGGCTTCGAGGCGCTGCAGAAGGCGATCCGCGACTATGCGCCTACCCGGCCCGACGCGAAGATGCTGGTCGGCCAAGGCGTCGACTATACCGTGCTCGGCAGCGAGCGCGTGACGCGCCATCACCTCGACGCCATTTTGCCCGATCGTCCGTTCTGCATGGCGGCGCCCGACCATCACACCATGTGGGCCAACACCAAGGCGTTGGAAATGGCCGGCATCCTGCAGGGGCGCATGCTCGGCCCTGGCAATGAGATTGTCATGGGTGACGATGGACTGGCCGCCGGCGAATTGCGCGAAGGCGAGGCCTTTGGCCCGGTGCTCGACCTTGCCGGCGAAAGCCGGGTGCGGCTGGGGCTGTCGACCGGCGGCGAGCCGGACCCGATGCCGACGGCGGCCGAGCGGGACGCCGACCGCGACATTATGCGGCGCGGGCTCGCCTGGTGCGCCCGCCACGGCATCACCTCGATCCAGAACATGGACGGCAACCTCTATCAGCTTGAGCTGCTGGCCGAGATCGAAGCCGAGGAAGGCTTGCCCTGCCGCGTCAAGATCCCGTTCCACTACAAGAATTTCATGACGCTCGACATGCTCGACAAGGCATCTGGTATGGCCGAAAGCTATAACAGCGAATGGCTGTCGTCGGGCATGGTCAAGGTGTTCTACGACGGGGTGCTCGATTCCTGGACAGCTGTCATGGTCGAGCCATATGCCGACCGGCCCGACTGGGTGGGCGAGCCGCTGTTCACGCCGCAACAATTCATCGATCTGGCCGTCGCGG
Source organism: Mesorhizobium sp. M7A.F.Ca.US.005.03.1.1 (assembly GCF_003997975.1). NCBI lineage: Bacteria > Pseudomonadati > Pseudomonadota > Alphaproteobacteria > Hyphomicrobiales > Phyllobacteriaceae > Mesorhizobium > Mesorhizobium sp. M7A.F.Ca.US.005.03.1.1. The sequence goes on along the minus strand of NZ_RZRO01000008.1, from coordinate 27,779 downwards.
CCGACAGGCGCGGGCTGCAGATCGCCGTGCACTCGATCGGCGACGGCGCGGTGCGCGCGGTGCTGGACGGTTATGAGGCGGCGCAGAAGGCGAACGGCAAGCGCGACAGCCGTCACCGGGTCGAGCACATCGAGGTCACCACCACATCGGATGTGCCGCGTTTCGCAGAACTCGGCGTCATTGCTTCCATGCAACCGCCGCATCCGCCCGGCGCCATGGATTTTCCGCTGGAGCCGACGGTGTCGCGCATCGGGCCGGCACGCTGGCCGCTGAGCTATGCCTGGCGGACCTTGAAGGATGCCGGCGCGCATGTCGTCTTCGCATCCGATTGGCCGGTGTCGCCGATCGATCCGATCCTGGGCATTCAGGCGGCAGTGTTGCGCAAACCATGGGCAGAAAGCGACCCGGATCAGAGTTTCTCGCTGCATGAAGCGATCGCCGGTTACACGATCGAGGGCGCCTACGCCGAATTCGCCGAGCACCGCAAGGGCACGCTGAGATCGGGCTACATGGCCGATCTGGTGGTTTTGTCGATGGATATCGAGAACACCGCCCCGGCCGATCTGCACAAGGTGCGGCCGGTGACGACGATTTGCGGCGGCAAGATCACCTATCAGGCCTGACTATGGCATGGGGCTTGCAGGCCTCAATGACTGACTGAACTGTGACCCAATGCCGGGCTTGCCAACCCACCGGCCATGTGGTCACATCGAACAGGGGAAGAGCTCCGCCAGCAAGAGCGGGGTCAACAGTGAGGCGTAATCGTGCCGGACAAACCGGATCGGAATGCGATTGAAGTAGTAAACGTCAGCAAAATTTTCGGATCAGGTGAGGGGCAGGTGGCTGCCCTCGACACGGTCTCGGTATCTATCCGCGAGAACGAATTCTTCACGTTGCTGGGGCCATCCGGCTGCGGCAAGACGACGTTGCTCAGGCTGATCGCCGGCTTCGATTTTCCAACCGCCGGTGAAATCCTGCTCTACGGCCAGGACATCGCGCCGCTGCCACCCTTCAAACGGCCGGTCAACACCGTTTTCCAATCCTATGCGCTGTTCCCGCACATGACGGTCGCAGACAATATCGGCTTTGGCCTGGAAATGCTGGGTAAGCCGAGGGCCGAGATCAAGGCGCGCGTCGCCGAGATGCTGAAGCTGGTCAAGATGGAGGCACTCGCCGGTCGTCGCACCAGCCAGATCTCCGGCGGCCAGCAGCAGCGCGTGGCCTTGGCCCGCGCCTTGGCACCGCAGCCGAAGGTGCTTTTGCTCGACGAGCCACTGTCGGCGCTCGACTATAAGCTGCGCAAGGAGATGCAGATCGAGTTGAAGCGGTTGCAGCACGAGACCGGCATCACCTTCATCTTCGTCACCCACGACCAGGAAGAAGCGCTGACCATGTCCGACCGCATCGCGGTCATGTCATCGGGCAAGATCCTCCAGGTCGGTTCGCCCTGGGATATCTACGACAAGCCGGCCGAACGCTTCGTCGCCGACTTTATCGGTGAAACCAACTTCCTGACGGCCGCCATCAGCGAGATGGCCAACGGCAAGGCGCGCGCCACGCTCAAGTCCGGTGCGACCATCGAGGCGACCGTGGCCCAGGGTTTCCAGCCCAAGCCCAATGCCACGGTCGTGGTTCGGCCTGAACACGCCAAGCTGACCAAGGCCAAGGGCGAACTGTCGGGGAGGGTCGATAATATCGTCTATTTCGGTACCGACACCCACATCCATGTTCATCTCGACAGCGGCGAACTCTTCACCGTACGCCAGCAGAACACGCGCAGCGCGGGCTGCGGTTTCGAGAAGGGCGACGCGGTCGGCATCCTCATCGGCAGCGATGCCGCCCAGGTCCTGAAGGACTGACGATGGCGACCGCGGAAGAAGTCGCCAAGGCAGCGGAGCGGCGCGATGTCCGCGACCGCTGGCTTTTGTCAGCGCCAGCGCTGCTGGTCATTTTCCTCGCCGCGACCGGCCCCTTGCTGATCGTGCTCGTCTACTCGTTCCTGACGCCAGGCTCCTATGGCGACGTGAAGTGGCAGTTCTCGCCGGAAGCCTGGATAGCGGTGTTTCTGGAACGCGATATCTTCGACGACACGCTTTCGATCGCCGCCGCCCACGTCACCATCTTCCTGCGCTCGATCAAGCTCTCGGTGGTGACGACGATCGCCACCTTGGTGCTTGGTTTCCCGACCGCCTATTTCATGGCGACGCGCAGCGAAAAGACCCGCGATCTCTGGCTGTTCCTGATCACCATTCCGTTCTGGACCAACCTTTTGATCCGCACCTTCGCGGTGCTGCAGATCATCCGCAACGAAGGCATCATCAACACAATGCTGCTCAAGCTCGGCATCATCTCGGCGCCGATCCAGATCCTCTACACCGACACGGCGATCCTGATCGGCATGGCCTATGTCTACCTGCCGCTGATGGTGCTGCCGATCTACGCCAGTATGGAAAAGCTCGATTTCCGGCTGGTCGAGGCGGGCTATGACCTTTACGCCACGCGCTTCCAGGTGCTGCGGCGGATTATCTTTCCGATGGTCAAGCCGGGCGTCATCGCCGGCTCCATCCTGGTCTTCATTCCAGCGCTTGGCGCCTATGTGACGCCGAGCGTGCTTGGCGGCGGCAAGAACATGATGCTGTCCAACCTGATCGAATTGCAGTTCGGGCAGGGCCGCAACTGGCCACTCGGCTCGGCGCTGTCGATCGCCGTCATGATCATCGTCATGGTGGCGCTGCTTGCCTATGTGCGCAATGCCGGCAAGTCGGGGGTGCGTCATGGCTAAGAACTTTTCCATCAAGCACCAGCCAGGATTCAGCGCGATCGCCGCGACCTGCTTTATCGTGCTGTATCTGCCGATCATCGTGCTGGTCATCTATGCCTTCAACGCGGCGAGCTCGACCTCCGAATGGGGCGGCTTTTCGCTGAAATGGTTCCAGTCGGCATGGCAGAACACGCAGGTCGTCGATGCCACGCTGCGTTCCTTCCAGATCGGCTCCATTGCGGCGGTGCTCTCCACGATCTTTGCCACCATGGCGGCGCTCGCCACCACCCGCACCGCGTCCTATCCCGGCCTCACCTTCAAGTATGCGGCGATCAACCAGCCGCTGATGGTGCCCGAGATCGTCACCGGGGTGGCGCTGCTGATTTTCTTCTCGCGCATCAAGATCTTCACCGGCTATTCCGGCATCGGCTATCTGGTCGCCGCGCACACGGCGTTCTGCATTCCCTTTGCCTATTTGCCGATCCGGGCGCGGCTTGAGAATATGGACCTGACGCTGGAGCGTGCCGCAGCCGACCTCTACGCGACGCCCTGGAAGACGTTCCGGCGCATCACGTTGCCGCTTCTGTGGCCCGGCATCCTGGCCGGGCTGATGCTGGCCTTCGTCATCTCGCTCGACGACGTCGTCATCACCGAGTTCGTCAAATCGGGCGGCCAGGACACGCTGCCCACCTACATGCTCGGCCAGATCCGCCGCGGCATCACACCCGAGATCAACGCGATATCGACCGCCTTCCTGCTGCTCTCGGTTGCCATCGTCACGTTGTTTTTCTTCGTCAGCAGGAAACGAGACTGAACCGAAAAATGGGAGTTAAAACCATGAACTGGAAGACAACAGCAACCGCCATGGGGTTGGCGTTGCTCGCCTCGACGGGCCTGGCCCGCGCCGACGGCGTGCTCAACATCTACAATTGGGGCAACTACACCAGCCCCGACGTGATCAAGAAGTTCGAAGCCAAATACAACGTCAAGGTGACCATCACCGATTACGATTCCAACGACACCGCGCTGGCCAAGGTTCGCCAGGGCGGCACCGGCTTCGACATCGCGGTGCCGTCGCAGACCTATGTGCCGATCTGGATCAAGGAAGGTCTCCTGCTCGAGACCGATCCGGGCAAGATGGAGAACTTCAAGAACGTCGCGCCGGAATGGGCCAATCCCGAGTTCGATCCGGGCCGCAAATATTCGGTGCCGTGGGCCTGGGGCACGATCGGCGTCGTCGTCAACACCGATGCCTACAAGGGTCCAGCCGACAGCTGGGGCATCGTCTTCAACACGCCGGACGAGCTGAAGGGCAAGGTCAACGTCGTTCCGGAGATGGGCGACGTCATCTTCGCGGCGATCAAATATGTCGGCGGCCAGCAGTGCACCGACGACAAGGCGGTGCTGAAGAAGGTGCGCGACCTCCTGGTGGCGGCCAAGCCGAACTGGATCGCCATGGAATACAACACCATCGAGAAGATGGGCGCCGGCGATTTCAAGGCGACCAGCGACTGGAACGGCTCGGCACTGCGCCAGCGGCTGGCCAATCCGGCCATCCACTACAACTATCCGAAGGAAGGCTTTGGCCTGTGGAGCGACAACGTCGTCGTTCTGAAGGAAGCCAAGAACGTCGACAATGCCAAGCTGTTCCAGAACTTCATCATGGATCCGGAAAACGCGGCGGGCCTCTCGGCCTTCCACCGCTATGCCAACGCCATCACCGGCTCGGACAAATACATGCCGGCGGACATGAAGGATGCGCCGGAAGTCGTCATTCCGGCCGATGCCAAGCCGAAAGGCGAATTCCAGAAGATGTGCCCGCCGGAAACGCAGGAACTCTACACCAAGATCTGGACCGAACTGCAGAAGTAACCGCTGCATGAGAGACCCGGCGGCACATGCCGCCGGGTCTTTTCTTTTCCGGGAATGGCCTTTCATGGACTCCTATCGCAACAGCGATCCGCGGCCGCCGATCATGCAGGGCTCGCCGCCCGCCATGGTGCCGCCGAAGCTCGACTGGGACCGGCCGCCATGGAACCGCTGGGCGTTCCAGCACATCCGTGAAATTCTGCCGACCGCCGAAGTCTGGCGCGGCAACGGCCATCGCCGCCGTCTCGAACGCGCCGAGGTCGATCTTGACGGGCTGGCGGTCGAGGACAGCGAGGGCAAGCCGACGACACTCGCCGGGCTGCTCGACGAGACCTATACGGACGGTTTTCTGGTGCTCAAGGACGGCAAGGTTGCCTATGAGCGCTATTTCAACGGCATGGACGAGCGCACGCTGCACCTGTCGCAGTCGATGGCGAAGTCCGTCACCGGTTCGGTGTTCGGCATACTGGTCGGGCGCGGCCTGATCGATCCGGCCAGACCGGTAAGCGACTACCTGCCGGAACTCGGCGCTACCGGCTGGGCCGGCGCCAATGTGCAGCATGTGCTGGACATGACCAGCGGCGTCCGTTTCTCCGAGGAATATACCGACCGCTATTCCGACATCGGCCAGGTCGATGTCGCCACCGGCTGGAAGCCGGTGCCGCTTGGCAGCGATCCGGATTTTCGCTGGCCCTCGCACATGTTCGAACTGATCCTGGGCTTGAAGGAAACGGTCCGTCCGCACGGGGCTCAATTCGAATACCGCTCGATCGAGACCGATGTGCTCGCCTTCATCATGGAGCGGGTGACAGGCAAACGGCTGCCGCAACTGGTTTCGGAAGAACTCTGGCAAAAGCTCGGCGCCGATGAAAGCGCCTGCTTCACGGTCGACAGCGCCGGCTATGCGGTGGCCGACGGCGGTTTCAACGCGACGCTGCGCGATTATGGCCGCTTCGGCCAATTGATCCTCGACAATGGTGGCGGCGTCGTGCCGGCCGGCTGGGTCGAGGACACGCGCAACGGCAGGCATGGGCCGGACTTCAGCCCCAGCCTGCCGGAGGGCAGCTATCGCAACCAGTTCTGGATCGAGGACCCGCGCTCGCGCGCACTGATGTGCCGCGGCGTGTTCGGTCAGATGATCCATATCGACTGGAACACCGGAATGGTCGTGGTGAAGCTTTCGACCTGGCCGGATTTCGCCAATGGTGCCTATTCCATAGCGACGCTGAAAGCCGTGCACGCTATCGCCACGGCACTTCGCTGAGCCCCCACAAAGAAGAAACGACCCGGAAGGAAACGCCATGACCGGCAAAACCGTGTTCGAGACCCGCTATGGCTTCCGGCGCAACCAGGTCGTGCTCGCCAATTGGCGCGAGAACCCGTTCAACCGGTGGTCGTTCCAGAATCTCGGCGAACTGGTGCCGACCGCCCGGGTGACGGCGACGTCGGGCGTTGTCGAAACCCCCGTGCGCGATATGGGCGGCCTGCTCGGCGAGAAGGTCGCGATCGCCGGCACACCGGAGACAGTGGCTGATTTTCTCGCACGTTCGAGCACCGACGCACTGACGGTGATGAAAGGCGGCAGGATCGTCGGCGACTGGTTCGCGCCGCATATGGATTTCGGCGCCCGCCACATCATCTTTTCGATCAGCAAGTCGCTGACCGCCATCATTGCCGGCATACTGGAAGGCGAGGGGGTGTTCGACCCGGAAGCGCCGGTGACGGCCTACATCCCCGAAGCCGCCGGCTCGGCCTATGGCGATGCGAGCGTGCGGCATGTGCTCGATATGAGCGTCAGTCTCGATTTCGAGGAAGCCTATCTCGATCCGGAAAGTGCTTTCGCCCGCTATCGCCGTGCCACGCTGTGGAATCCGGGCGGCGGTACGGAGAGCCTGCGCGAATTCATCCTGACCCTGCAACGCCTTGCAGAGCCGCATGGCCAGACCTTCCGCTACCGCTCGCCGAATTCCGACCTGCTCGGCCTGCTGCTCGAGCGTGCGTCGGGCCAGCGGTTCACCGACCTGATGCGCGAGAAGCTGTGGCTGCCGCTCGGCGCTGTCAGCGAAGCCTCGATCGGCGTCGACATGGAGGGCACGGCGCGCACGGCCGGCGGCATTTCGGTGACGCCGCGCGACCTGGCGCGTGTCGGCGAGATGATGCGGCAAGGTGGCATGGCCAATGGCCGCCGCATCGTACCGGAAGCCTGGGTGCGCGACACGACCAGCACTGGCGGCAGTGCGGACGCCTGGCAGCGCGGCGCGATGCTGCCACTGTTTCCCAAGGGCCGCTACCGCAACAAATGGTACCAGACTGGACACGAGAACGGCGCCTATTGCGGCATCGGTATCCATGGCCAGTGGCTGTATGTCGATCCCAGGACCGAAGTGGTGATCGCCAAGATGTCGTCGCAGCCGCAGCCTGTCGACGATCCGCTCGATATCGAGATCGTCGCGTTCTTCGAGGCGCTCAGCCGGATAATCTAGCGCGGCTGTCCACCACATTAGCATACGCTTTCCTGTGGACCCGCCGGGCTGATCGAAGCGCGGCGGTTGGCGGGCCGGACGTCTGCGCCTATGGTCGCCGCTCTTTGGATGAGAGCAGGAACGACATGGCATCCGACATCAAGCGCATTGCAGCCATCATCGCGGCCGAGATCAGCGCGCGGCCCGAACAGGCGGCCGCGGCGATCGAACTGCTCGATGAGGGCGCGACAGTGCCGTTCGTGGCGCGCTACCGCAAGGAAGTCACCGGCGGGCTCGACGACACGCAATTGCGCGATCTTGCCGAACGCCTTGCCTATCTGCGCGAGCTCGACGCGCGCCGCGACACCATCCTTGGCTCGATCCGCGAACAGGGCAAGCTGACCGAGGAGCTTGAAGGCAAGATCGTCGCCGCCACCACCAAGGCGGAACTTGAGGACATCTACCTGCCCTACAAGCCCAAACGCCGGACCAAGGCCGAGATCGCCAGGGAGCGCGGGCTGGGGCCGCTGGCCGAAGCCATCTTGGCGAACCGCTCATTGGTGCCTGCCGAACTGGCGCTGGCCTATGTCAACGAAGAGGTGGCCGATACCAAGGCGGTGCTCGAGGGCGCGCGCGACATCCTGTCGGAACAATTCGCCGAGAATGCCGATCTGGTCGGCAAATTGCGCAGCTACATGAAGGAGCGCGCCTTCATGCGGGCCAGGGTGGTCGACGGCAAGCAGGAGGCCGGCGCGAAATTCTCCGATTATTTCGACCATGTCGAGCGTTGGGCAAATGTGCCGAGCCATCGCGCGCTGGCGATGCTGCGCGGCCGCAACGAGGAAGTGCTGTCGCTCGACATCGAGGTCGATGCCGATGACAGCTCACCGGTGAAGCCGGTCGAGCGGATGATCGCCGATGCCTATGCCATCGGCGGCAGCCTTGCGGGTGACAGATGGCTGATGGAGGTGGCGGGCTGGACCTGGCGTATAAAACTGTCGCTGCATCTGACGCTCGATTTGATGCGCGATCTGCGCGAGCGGGCGGAGGAGGAAGCGATCCACGTCTTTGCCCGCAACCTCAAGGATCTACTGCTGGCCGCTCCCGCCGGCTCGCGCGCCACGATGGGGCTCGACCCCGGCATCCGCACCGGCGTCAAGGTGGCGGTGGTCGACGGCACTGGCAAGGTGCTGACAACGACGACGGTCTATCCATTTCCGCCCAGAAACGATGTGCGTGGCACGCAGGCGGAACTCGCCAAGCTCATCCGCCTGCACAAGGTCGAGCTGATTTCGATCGGCAACGGCACCGGCAGCCGCGAGACCGAAAAGCTGGTGGCCGACATGCTGTCCGACATGCCGGCGGACGGTGGCCCCAAGCCACTGAAAGTGATCGTCAGCGAGGCCGGCGCCTCTGTCTATTCGGCATCGGCGACGGCGGCGGCGGAATTCCCCGGCCTCGACGTGTCGTTGCGCGGCGCCGTGTCGATCGCCCGGCGGCTGCAGGATCCGCTGGCCGAACTGGTCAAGATCGAACCCAAATCGATCGGCGTCGGCCAGTACCAGCACGATGTCGACCAGTACCGGCTCGGCCGCTCGCTGGAAGCGGTGGTCGAGGACGCGGTCAATGCCGTCGGCGTCGATCTCAACACTGCCTCGGCGCCGCTTTTGGCGCGCGTTTCAGGTCTGGGCGCATCGCTGGCCGACGCGATCGTTGCGCATCGCGATGCGACCGGGCCCTTCGCCAGCCGGAAGGACCTGCTCAAGGTGCCGCGGCTCGGACCTCGGGCCTTCGAACAATCCGCCGGCTTCCTGCGCATTGCCAATGGCAGCGAGCCGCTCGACGCCTCGTCGGTGCATCCGGAGGCCTATGGCGTGGCGAAGAAGATCGTCGCTGCCTGCGGGCGCGATGTGCGGTCGTTGATGGGCGACAGTGCCGCGCTCAAGGCACTCGACCCACGCGTCTTCGTCGACGAGCGTTTCGGCTTGCCGACGGTGCGCGATATCCTGGCGGAGCTGGAAAAGCCCGGCCGCGACCCGCGCCCAGGCTTCAAGACGGCGACCTTCGCCGACGGCATCGACGACATCAAGGATCTGAAGCCCGGCATGCTGCTGGAAGGCACGGTCACCAACGTGGCCGCCTTCGGCGCCTTCGTCGATATCGGAGTGCATCAGGACGGGCTGGTGCATGTCTCGCAGCTGGCCGATCGGTTCATCAAGGATGCGCATGAGGTGGTCAAGGCCGGCGACGTGGTGAAGGTGCGCGTCGTCGATGTCGACATCAAGCGCAAGCGCATCGCGCTTTCCATGCGCAAGGATAGCGGCGAGGGTGGTGCTCCGCGCAGCGGACCGCGCGACAATGGCGGCAGGCCGGCGCCACGTTCGCCGGCACCCCAGCAACGCCAGCCGGAGCGGCCGGCGCAACAGGGAGCGTTCGGTGCTGCTTTGGCGGATGCGCTGAAGCGAAAGTAGCTACCACGCCAGAACGGCCGGTTCCTTCTCGACCTGGCCCAGCAGCCAGTCGCGAAAACTGGCGACCGGCGGATGGCCGCGCTTGTCGTGCGGGACGACGAGATAGTAGGCACTGCGGCTTTGCATGGGCTGGCCTGGCGCCGGCACCAGCTGGCCGCGCTGCAATTCGCCTGCAATGAGGATCAACGGCAGCAGCGCCACGCCGAGCCCCGCCATGCAGGCTTGGGCGGCGGTGCCGAACTGTTCGAACTGCATGCCGGGCCCGGTCGGCGCGCTCAGGCCCTGATGCTCGAACCATTCTGTCCAGGCGCCAGGACGCGTCGCCATGTGCAGCAGCGGCAAGCGGCCGATATCGGCCGTTGAGGCGATGGCGCGGCCGGCGAGGAATTCGGGCGACACGACCGGCGCCACGGTTTCGCGCACCAACAGTGTCGAGTCGGCCTCCGGCCAGTCCGGCAGGCCGTAGTGGATGGCGGCATCCAGCCTCTCCCTGGCGAAATCGAAGCGGCCGACGCGGGTGACGAAGTTGATGGTGATATCGGGATTGTTTTCGACGAAATCGGGGATCATCGGCATCAGCCAGCGCGTGCCGAAGGTCGGCAAAATGGCAAGGTTCAGGATACCACTATGCCGATTGCTCATCAATCCAAGGGCTGCGTCACGCAATTGCCCAAGTGCTGAACGCACCGCCTCGGCGTAGATCTCGCCCGATGTCGACAGCCTGACATTGCGGCTGTCGCGTTCGAACAGCCGGCGGCCGAACTGATCTTCCAGAAGTTTGATCTGGCGGCTGACCGCGCCCTGGGTCAGATCGAGCTCCTGGGCGGCGGCGGTGAAACTGCCGAGCCGGGCCACAGCCTCGAAGGCGGCAAGGGCGCTGATGTTGGGCAAAAGGCGGCGCTGGACACTCATGATCCATTCCTAATGCTCATTGATCGGTGAATCAATTTCGTTTGATTTTTTCGAGGCACAGGCCGATAGAACGGGCCAACATTTTGCTTCACGCGTGTCATCGTTTTGAGCGACATGCATTGGTTTGGGAGAACGTCATGGCCGCCGACAAGAACGCATTCGTCTGGGAAGACCCGTTCCTGATCGAGGGCCAGCTTTCGGAAGACGAGCGCATGGTGCGCGACGGGGCGGCCGCCTTCGCCGCCGACAGACTGGCGCCGCGGATCGAGGACGCCTACCTCAACGAGACCTTCGACACCGCGATCTTCCGTGAAATGGGCGAGGCCGGCCTGCTCGGCATCAACATCCCTGAAGAATTCGGCGGGCTTGGCGCGAACTACGTCACCTATGGGCTGGTCGCACGCGAAGTAGAGCGCGTCGATTCCGGCTATCGGTCGATGATGTCAGTGCAGTCGTCGCTGGTGATGTATCCGATCTATGCCTATGGCTCGGACGAACAGCGCAAGAAGTACCTGCCCAAGCTCGCCAGCGGCGAGTGGATCGGCTGTTTCGGCCTGACCGAGCCGGATGCAGGCTCCGACCCGGGCGGTATGAAGACGCGCGCCGAGAAGACCGCCAACGGCTACAAGCTGTCCGGTTCGAAGATGTGGATTTCCAACGCGCCCGTCGCCGATGTGTTCGTCGTCTGGGCGAAGCTGAAGGGGGAGAACGGCAAGGACGAGATCCGTGGCTTCGTGCTGGAAAAGGGCATGAAAGGGCTTTCGGCGCCGAAGATCGGCGGCAAGCTGTCGCTGCGGGCGTCGATCACCGGCGAAGTGGTGATGGAAGGCGTCGAGGTCGGTGAGGACGCGCTGCTGCCCAACGCAAAGGGCCTTGGCGGACCGTTCGGATGCCTCAACCGGGCTCGCTTTGGCATTTCCTGGGGCTCGATGGGCGCCGCCGAGGATTGCTGGCACCGCGCCCGCCAATACGGTCTCGACCGCAAGCAGTTCGGCAAGCCGCTGGCCGGCACGCAGCTCTACCAGAAGAAGCTTGCCGACATGCAGACCGAAATTGCGTTGGGATTGCAGGCGTCCTTGCGCGTCGGGCGGCTGCTGGATGAAGGCAAGATGGCGCCGGAAATGATCTCGATCGTCAAGCGCAACAATTGCGGCAAGGCGCTGGATATCGCCCGCCAGGCCCGCGACATGCATGGCGGCAACGGCATCCAGATCGGCTACCACGTCATGCGCCACGCGCAGAACCTGGAGACGGTCAACACCTATGAAGGCACGCATGACGTGCATGCGCTGATCCTGGGAAGGGCGCAGACGGGGTTGCAGGCATTTTTCTGAGCCGGTAACCGTTGCTTAAATTAGGTGCACCGCAACATCTCTGCTTGGAGAATGGTCGCCAGATGTGTCAGGGTTCAGCGAAATCGTTTGAAACGCTGAATTCCGGGGCCCCATGGCAATTCTGGCAGCCGTCTACCACCTGACCCATTACAAATACGACCGGCCGGTGGTTCTCGGGCCCCAGATCATCCGGCTGCAGCCGGCGCCGCATTCCCGTACCAAGGTGCTGAGCCATTCGCTCAAGGTCGAGCCGGCGAACCACTTCGTCAATCTGCAGCAGGATCCTTACGGCAATTTCCTCGCCCGCTTCGTCTTTCCGGAGCCGGTGACGGAGTTGAAGATCGAGGTTGACCTCGTCGCCGACATGACGGTCTACAATCCGTTCGATTTCTTCGTCGAGCCGTCGGCCGAGGCGTTTCCGTTCGAGTATCCGGAAGAGATACGCGACGATCTCGCCATCTATCGCACTCCGGAGCCGGCGGGACCGCTGCTGTCGGCGCTGCTGAAGACCATCGATCGCAGCGCTGCCAACACCGTCAATTTCCTGGTCGATCTCAACGCGCGGCTGCAGCGCGAGATCGCCTATATCGTGCGCATGGAAACCGGTGTGTTCTCGCCGGAAGAGACCTTGGCCGCGAAAAAGGGATCGTGCCGGGATTCGAGCTGGCTGCTGGTGCAGATCCTGCGCAATCTCGGCATCGCGGCGCGCTTCGTTTCCGGCTATCTGGTCCAGTTGAAGCCCGATCTGGTGGCGCTGGACGGTCCAGCCGGAACCGCCGTCGACTTCACCGATCTGCATGCGTGGTGCGAGGTCTATCTTCCCGGCGCCGGCTGGATCGGCTTCGATCCGACCTCGGGCCTGCTCACCGGCGAGAGCCATGTGCCGCTGGCCGCCACGCCGCATTTCCGCAACGCGGCCCCGATTTCCGGCATGGCGAGCTTCGCCAATGTCGAATTCGGCTTCGAGATGCGGGTCGACCGCATCGCCGAACATCCGCGCATCACAAAGCCATTTTCGGACGAAAGCTGGCAGGCGCTCGACGCTCTGGGCAACAAGGTCGATAAAGCACTTGCCGCCGGCGACGTGCGGCTGACGATGGGCGGCGAGCCGACTTTCGTGTCGATCGACGATTTCGAGTCGGCCGAATGGAACACCGCCGCCGTCGGTCCCACCAAGCGCGAAAAGGCCGACGAACTGATCCGTAAACTGCGCGAGCGCTTTGCGCCGGGCGGCTTTCTCCATTACGGCCAGGGCAAATGGTATCCGGGCGAAAGCCTGCCGCGCTGGACCTTTTCGCTCTACTGGCGTGCCGACGGCCAGCCGGTGTGGAGCGATCCGTCGCTGATCGCACGCGAAAAGAGCGAGGCCGATATCGGCCCGAAGCAGGCCGAAAGCCTGCTCACCGCGATTGCCGGCGAACTCGGCATCGACAAGGCCATGGTGAGCGAAGCCTATGAGGATCCGGCCGAATGGCTGCTCAAGGAAGGCAAGCTGCCCGACAATGTCGATCCGTCCAACTCCAGGCTGGAGGATCCGGAAGAACGCAGCCGCATGGCGAAAGTGTTCGAACGCGGGCTGACCAAACCGTCCGGCTATGTGCTCCCCGTCCAGCGCTGGAACAGCCAGGCATCGGATCCGCGCTGGCGTTCGGAAAAATGGAAGACGCGGCGTGGCCGGCTGTTCCTGGTGCCAGGCGATTCACCGGTCGGCTACCGGCTGCCGCTCGGCACGTTGCCCTATGTGCCGCCGGAGCAATTCCCTTATATCGTGCCGGTCGATCCATCACTGCCACGCGGCCCGCTGCTCGCGCGTGAAGCCATACTGGCCGGACCGGCTCCAGCCGAACTGGAAGGCGCCGACGAGATGGCGCGCCGCCAGCAGGCGGCATCGTTCACCGCTGCGACCGGCCAGCAGGAGCGGGTCGAGCAGGAGATCACCGAGATTGGCGGCGCGGTGCGCACCGCACTTTCGGTCGAGCCGCGCGATGGCCGGCTTTGCGTGTTCATGCCGCCGGTCGAGGCGCTGGAAGACTATCTCGAACTGGTCGCGGCGGCCGAGAACGCGGCGAAGGCGATAGGCCTTCCCGTGCACATCGAAGGCTATGGCCCGCCGCACGATCCGCGCCTCAACGTCATCCGCGTCGCGCCTGACCCAGGCGTCATCGAGGTCAACATCCATCCTGCTTCCAACTGGCAGGATTGCGTGGCGACGACGACGGCGATCTACGAGGAGGCGCGGCAGACACGGCTTGGCGCAGACAAGTTCATGATCGATGGCCGCCACACCGGCACCGGCGGCGGCAACCATGTCGTGGTCGGCGGTGCGACACCCAATGACAGCCCGTTCCTGCGAAGGCCGGACCTGCTGAAGAGCCTGGTGCTGCAATGGCAGCGCCATCCGTCGCTGTCCTACCTGTTCTCCGGCCTGTTCATCGGGCCGACCAGCCAGGCGCCACGCTTCGACGAGGCGCGTCACGACTCGCTCTACGAGCTTGAGATCGCTATGGCGCAGGTGCCGCATCCAGACCAGGGCAACGCACCCTTGCCATGGCTGGTCGACCGGCTGTTCCGCAATTTGTTGACCGACGTCACCGGGAATACGCATCGTTCGGAAATCTGCATCGACAAGCTGTTTTCGCCCGACGGACCGACCGGCCGGCTGGGGCTGGTCGAATTCCGCGGCTTCGAGATGCCGCCCAATGCGCGCATGAGCCTCGCGCAGCAACTTTTGGTGCGCGCCATCATCGCCCGTGCGTGGAAGAACCCGCTCGACGGCCGCTTCGTGCGATGGGGCACTTCTCTGCACGATCGTTTCATGCTGCCGCATCATGTCTGGGCCGATTTCCTCGACGTGCTCGACGACCTCAAGCTCAACGGTTTTGAGTTCCGTCCCGAATGGTTCGACGCCCAGCTCGAATTCCGCTTTCCGTTCTGCGGCGAGGTTCAGCATGCCGGCATCAAGCTGGAACTGCGCCAGGCGCTGGAACCGTGGCATGTCATGGGCGAGCAAGGCGCGATCGGCGGCACCGTGCGCTTCGTCGATTCCTCGGTCGAACGGCTGCAGGTCAAGACCGAAGGGCTGAACCCGGAGCGCCACGCAGTCGTCTGCAACGGCCGCATCGTGCCGATGAAGGTCACTGACAATCGCGAAGTGGCGGTGGCAGGCGTGCGCTTCAAGGCCTGGCAGCCGGCATCGGGCCTGCATCCGGCGCTGCCGGTCAACACGCCGCTGGTCTTCGACATCTATGACCGATGGTCGGGCCGTGCGGTCGGCGGCTGCGTCTACCATGTCGCCCATCCCGGCGGGCGCAATTACGACACCTTTCCGGTCAATGGCAACGAGGCGGAAGCTCGGCGGCTCGCCCGCTTCGAACCGCGTGGCCATACGCCATCCGCCTATGTGATCCGTGAAGAACAACCGGCGGAAGATTTCCCGATGACCCTTGACCTTCGGCGGCCGGCAAGACTCTGATCAGCAATGGCAAAGGGGAATCACAAGAGGGGACGCGGCAAGCCGCAGACCCACAGCCTGCTGGAGCACTACCAGCCTATCGACGGCGTCGTCGACGAGATGGTCGATGCATCGGGCAATCCTCGCCCGGCCTGGAAGCATTTTGTCGAGGCGCTCGAGGAACTCGGTGCTGAAAAGCTCGGCCAGCGCTTTGCCCGCGCCGACCAGTATCTGCGCGATGCCGGCGTTTATTACCGCGTCTATGACAAGGCCGGCGCCAATGAACGCGAATGGCCGCTGGCGCATGTCCCGGTTCTCATCGAAGAGAGCGAGTGGGCGGCGATCAGCGCCGGCCTCGTGCAGCGCGCCGAACTGTTCGAGGAAACCATCGCCGATATATACGGGCCGAACCGGCTGGTCGAAAAAGGCATCCTGCCGGCGGGATTGATCGCCGCCAGCCCCGAATATTTGCGGCCTGTCGTCGGCACCAAGCCGGCCGGCGGCCACTTCCTGCATTTCTGCGCCTTCGAGCTCGGCCGTGGACCTGACGGCCAGTGGTGGGTGCTTGGCGATCGCACGCAGGCGCCGTCCGGCGCCGGCTTCGCACTGGAAAACCGCGTCGCCACCACACGCGCGCTGTCCGACATCTATGGCGAGATGCATGTGCACCGCCTTGCCGGCTTTTTCCGCCGTTTTCGCGACGCGCTGATCGGCATGGCCAAGGAGACCGACGGCCGCGTCGCCATCCTCACGCCGGGGCCGCTCAACGAAACCTATTACGAACACGCCTACATCGCCCGCTACCTTGGCATCATGCTGCTCGAAGGCGAGGATTTGACCGTTTCAGGCGGCCGGCTCATGGTACGCACGGTTTCCGGCCTGATGCCGATCAGCGTGTTGTGGCGGCGGCTCGATGCCGCCTTCGCCGATCCGCTCGAACTGCGCCCGGATTCGCAGATCGGCACGCCGGGCCTGGTCGAGGCGATCCGCCAGGGCGCGGTTGCTACCGTCAATGCGCTTGGCTCCGGCCTGATGGAGACGCGTGCGCTGCTCGCCTTCCTGCCCAAGATTTCACGGGCCTTGCGGGGCGAGGAATTGCTGCTGCCAAGCGTCGCGACATGGTGGTGCGGGCAAGCAACCGAACGCGCGCATGTGCTGGCCAACATCGATCGCATGGTGATCGGCCCGGCGCTATCGACGAGACTTGCCTTCGAGGATGACGATTCAACGAAGCTCGGTTCGGCGCTGTCGGCCGGAGAGCGGGCGGAGCTGGTGGCGCGCATCGAACGCGATGGCGGCGATTTTGTCGGCCAGGAAGCGGTGACGCTTTCGACGACGCCCGTCTATGTCGGCGGGTGGCTGGAGCCGCGGCCAGCGAGCCTGCGCGTCTACCTGGCGCGAACGCCGGAGGGCTGGACGGTGATGCCGGGCGGTTTTGCCCGCATCGGCCTGTCGCTCGACCCGACGGCGATCGCCATGCAGCGTGGCGGCCAGGCAGCGGATGTCTGGGTTGTCAGCGACAAACCGGTGGAGCGCGAGACGCTGCTGCCGCAGGAAGGCGACAGTTTCAGCCGCACCAGGCCCGGCAGCCTGCCCAGTCGCGCGGCGGAGAACCTGACCTGGCTCGGCCGCTACATCGAGCGCTCGGAAGACACGGTGCGCATCCTGCGCGCCTACCATGTGCGGCTCGCCGAAACGTCCGACCCGGACATGCCGCTGCTCGCCGACATCAGGGATTATCTCGAACCTTTCGGCATCGACGTCGAGACGGCGATCCCGTCAGGGCTGATAGGCACGCTGGATAGCGCGGTCTACAGCGCCGGGCAGATTCGCGACCGCTTCTCGCCCGATGGCTGGCTGGCGCTGAAGGACCTGTCGAAAACCATCCATCAGTTCGCAACGACGGTCGCGCCCGGCGACGACGCGACCCGGGCGATGACAGTCATCCTGCGTAAGCTCGCCGGCTTTTCCGGCCTGCTGCACGAGAACATGTACCGCTTCGCCGGTTGGCGCTTCCTCGAGATCGGCCGCCGGCTGGAGCGCGGCATCCAGATCTCCCGCACGCTGTCGCGGCTGACCAGCGCCAAGGCGCCGGACGGCGCGCTCGACATGATGCTGGAGATCGGCGACAGCGTGATGACCCATCGCCGCCAATATCCGGTGCAGGCCGGCCGGCGCACGGTGATCGACCTGCTGGCGCTCGATCCGCTTAACCCGCGCTCCATCCTGTTCCAGCTCGAAAGGCTGAAGGCCGAAATCGGCCTGTTGCCGTCGCTCGGCGGGGAGGGGCAAATGTCGCCGGCGGCGAAGGAAATCCTGCAGCTCAACACCCAGATCGCCATCAAGGAGCCTTCGGATATGACGGCAAAGGCGCTGGACGAGCTCGCCCACGAAATCGGCGGCCTCTACAACAGCCTCGCCAAAGCCTATTTCGGATAAATCATGCTCTACGATATCAGGCTTCATCTCCACTATGATTACGCTTCCGCTGCCGGCGGCGGTCGTCATCAGGTGCGCGTGCTGCCGTCGACGATATCAGGCGTGCAGCGCGTCATCGCCGCATCACTGTCCTTTGCGCCGGCGCCCAACGAGCGTTCCGACTTTTCCGATTTCTTCGGCAACAACGTCACCTCGATCGCCTTTCGCGACGCGCATGATGCGCTCGACATCAGGATGAGCGCCCGCGTGTCGGTGTCTCGGCCCGAGCCCGGGCTCGACGTGTCGCCCGATATCGCCCGGCTCAGGCAGGAGCTCGCCGCGGTGCGGTCTCTAGCACCTGATGCACCGCACCATTTCCTGACGGCCAGCACCCATGCCGGCATCGACGATGCGATCACCGCCTACGCACGCAGCAGCATCGCCGGTTCCGCCGCCAGCACGGCCATGAACCTGTGCCATCGCATTCATCGTGATTTCACCTATGACGGCGAGGCGACGACGGTGCGGACCCGGGCCAGCGATGCCTTCAGGCTGAAGCGCGGTGTCTGCCAGGACTTTTCGCATATCATGATCGCCGGCCTGCGTGGGCTCGGCATTCCCGCTGGCTATGTCAGCGGCTTCCTGCGCACCATCCCGCCGAAGGGCAAGCCCCGGCTGGAAGGCGCCGATGCCATGCATGCCTGGGTCAAGGTCTGGTGCGGGCGCGACGCAGGCTGGCAGGAATTCGATCCGACCAACGGCATGCGGGCCAGCAACGACCATATCACCGTCGGCTACGGCCGCGACTATTCGGACGTAGCGCCGATCGTCGGCGTGCTCAAGACCACGGGGGGACAGGTCGGCGAGCAGGCTGTCGATGTCATTCCGGTTGTGCTCGAGAAAGCCTGAAGGCAGGCTCGACACCGTTTTCGGACGGCGCGTGGAACCAGCGGTCGGCCAGTGGCTTATCTACGGAATTCGCGTGGAGCCGACATGTTGCAGAAATCCGGATTGTCGCCCGGCCGACCGGCTGGCGAGGACGCTGTATCGCCAGATGGCGTGTTCAAAAACGGGGCACAAAGCTCGGCCGATCATGCGTCGCTTAGTTATGTCAGCGATGCCGAGCCTGGTATCCGGCGGCTGAAGACAGGCAAGGGGTTTTCCTACAAGGGACCGGACGGACGGACGGTTTCGGACGCCACCAAAGCCCGCATCGAGGCGATCGTCATTCCGCCGGCCTGGACGGATGTGTGGATTTCGCCCGACGCGGACGGCCATATCCAGGCAACCGGCAGGGACCAGCGGGGACGCAAGCAATATCGTTATCATCCGCAATGGGCCGAAGAGCGCGATGGTGCCAAATATTCGAGCCTTGTCGCATTCGCCGAGAGCCTGCCGGACCTGCGGCACAGGGTCGATAGCGATCTGCGCCGTCGTGGCTTGCCGTTCGAGCGGGTCGTCGCCGCGGTCGTCTGGCTGCTCGACAACACGATGATCCGCGTCGGCAATGCCGCCTACGCCCGCGACAACAAGAGTTTCGGGCTGACCACGTTGCGCGACCGGCATGTCGATATTGTCGGTTCAAGCCTGCGCTTTGCCTTCAAGGGCAAGTCGGGCAAGGAGTGGAAGCTGAAGCTGGCCGACCGCCGCATCGCCAGGATTGTGCGTGGCGCGCAGGACCTGCCAGGCCAGAAGCTGTTCCAGTATCTCGATGAGGATGGCGACAGGCGGCCGGTCCGCTCCGAGGACGTCAACCGCTATATCCGTGAGGCGGTCGGTGACGCCTTCAGTTCGAAGCATTTCCGCACCTGGGGCGGCACCATTCACGCCGCGTCGCTGTTTGCGCAAACGGAACTGCCGCAAAGCCAGACGCAGCGAAACAGGGCGATGAACAGCGTCATCGACAAGGTTGCCGAGCGGCTGGGCAATACGCGTGCCGTCTGCCGCAAATGCTATATCCATCCGCGGGTCTTCGAAGCGTGGTCCGAGGGACGGTTGCTGGATGAAATGGCGCAGGCCAACAAGCGCAAACGGGCGATTGCCGGTCTCGATGACGAGGAAGCTCTCGTGTTGCGATGGCTGAAACTGGGAGAAAGCTGACCGACGCGGCCGACGGTGGCCAAATCCGTCACATCTGGATTTTTTTATCGACGTCATGTCGGGATCGGTCTTACTGTTTCGTCCTTTGACAGAGAAAAGGACCAGCCATGCTCTACGCAATCCTCTGCTATGCCTCCGAAGATGTCGTCTGCTCCTGGAGCAAGGCACAGGACGACGAGGTCATGGCCAATCTCCTCGACGTTCAGGACAAGTACGCCAAGGCTGGTCGGCTCGGCCCGGTGGCACGGCTTCTGCCGACCACGGCCGCGACGACGTTGAGGAAGGTCAAAGGCGAATCGGTCGTCATCGACGGGCCGTTCGCCGAGACCAAGGAACAGTTTCTCGGCTTCTACACGCTCGAATGCGCCGATCTCGACGAGGCGGTGGAGTTCGCCCGCGAGCTTTCCGAGGTCAACCCGAGCGGCGGCTCCTATGAAATCCGGCCGGTTTCGGTCTTCAACCCAACAACGGTTTCCGCATGACCGAAATGGCCTGGATCAGCTCCGCGATCAGCGCCGCCCGCCCGCAGGCGATGGGCGCGCTGCTGCGTTATTTCCGCGATCTCGATACGGCGGAGGAAGCTTTCCAGGACGCGTGCCTCAGGGCGTTGAAGAACTGGCCGCAGAACGGGCCGCCGCGCGACCCGGCGGCCTGGCTGATCTTCGTCGGCCGCAACAGCGGCATCGATGCGGTGCGCAAGCGCGCCAAGCAGGCGCCGATGCCGGAGGAAGACCAGGTTTCCGATCTGGAAGACGCCGAGAGCGATATCGCCGAGCGGCTGGACGGGGCGCACTACCGCGACGACATATTGCGGCTGCTGTTCATCTGCTGCCATCCTGATCTTCCGGCAACGCAGCAGATCGCGGTGGCGCTGCGCATCGTCTCCGGTCTCACCGTCAAGCAGATCGCGCGCGCCTTCCTGGTTGGCGAAAGCGCCATGGAGCAGCGCATCACTCGCGCCAAGGCGCGCATTGCGGACGCCGGCGTGCCGTTCGAGACGCCTGGCGCGGTCGAGCGCTCGGAACGGCTCGCCGCCGTCGCCGCCATGGTCTACCTGGTCTTCAACGAGGGCTATTCGACCAACAGCGGCGAGGCGCCGGCCCGCGCGCCGCTGTGCGAGGAGGCGATCCGGCTGGCACGGCTGTTGCTGCGGCTGTTCCAGACGGAGCCGGAGATCATGGGGCTGACGGCGCTGTTGCTTCTGCAGCATGCGCGCGCACCGGCCCGTTTCGACGAGAGCGGCGAGATCGTGCTGCTCGAAGACCAGGATCGCAGCCTGTGGAGCCGCAAGATGATCGATGAGGGGCTGGCACTGGTGGACAAGGCGCTGCGCCATCGCAAGCCCGGCCCTTACCAGGTGCAGGCGGCGATTGCCGCGCTGCATGCGCGGGCCGAAAAGGCCGAGGATACGGACTGGAACGAGATCGACCTGCTCTACCGCTTGCTGGAGCAGATGCAGCCGTCGCCGGTGGTCACGCTGAACCGGGCCGTCGCGGTCTCGAAGGTGCGTGGACCGGGGGAGGCGCTGGCCATGATCGAGCCGCTGGAGGAACGGCTTTCCGGCTATTTCCACTTTTTCGGGCTCAAGGGGGGCCTCTTGATGCAGCTCGACCGGGGCGACGAGGCGCGCGTCGCCTTCGACCGCGCCATAGCGCTTGCGAACACGGCGGCAGAAGCTGCCCATATCCGCATGCATATCGACCGGTTGATCAAGGACGGTGCGGTGCGCCCGCCGGCGAAAAAGGCAAACTGAGCGTCACCTCCCCATCTGGCTCAATCGTGTAGTTTGGGCTTGGACCATGCCGGGGTGGCGATTTTCCCCTGAAACGAGTAATGCCACGCCATGACTGCGCCTGAAGTGCCTTTCGGCACACGGGCGGCACGGCGAAGGCTTAACCCAGCGCCATATGATGGCGACGGGATCTGAAAGGGACAAGAATGACGATAGGCAAGGAAACGACCGAACTGCTGGCGAAACTGGGCGTGGCCAAGGAAGCGCTCGTCGGCGGCGACCTGATCGTGCGCAGCCCGGTGACGGGCGAGCAGATCGCGGCGCTGAAGACGATCTCGCCGGCTGACGCGGCCAAGGTGATCGATGCCGCGCACAAGGCCTTCCAGGCCTGGCGCATGGTGCCGGGCCCGCGGCGTGGCGAACTGGTGCGGCTGCTCGGCGAGGAACTGCGCGCGCACAAGGCCGAGCTTGGCCGGCTGGTGTCGATCGAGGTCGGCAAGATCCCGTCCGAGGGGCTCGGCGAAGTGCAGGAGATGATCGACATCTGCGATTTCGCCGTAGGCCTCTCCCGGCAATTGTACGGCCTGACCATCGCCACCGAGCGCCCGGGCCATCGGATGATGGAAACCTGGCATCCGCTCGGCGTCGTCGGCGTCATTTCCGCCTTCAATTTCCCGGTCGCTGTGTGGTCCTGGAATGCCGCCCTGGCGCTTGTTTGCGGTGACGCGGTGGTGTGGAAGCCGTCGGAAAAGACGCCGCTGACCGCACTTGCCTGCGAGGCTATCTTCAAGCGTGCGGTCAAGCGCTTCGGCGCGGACGCACCTGATGGCCTGGCGCCGGTGCTGATCGGCGACCGCGCCGTCGGCGAGATCCTGGTCGATCACCCCAAGGTGCCGCTGGTTTCGGCGACCGGCTCGACCCGCATGGGCCGCGACGTCGGCCCGCGGCTGGCCAAGCGCTTTGCCCGCGCAGTGCTCGAACTCGGCGGCAACAATGCCGGCATCGTCTGCCCGAGCGCCGATCTCGACATGGCGCTGCGCGCGATTGCCTTTGGAGCGATGGGCACGGCCGGCCAGCGCTGCACGACGCTGCGGCGCCTGTTCGTGCATGACAGCGTCTACGACGCCCTGGTTCCGCGCCTCAAGAAGGCCTACGAGAGTGTGTCTGTCGGCAATCCGCTGGAGACCTCCTCGCTGGTCGGGCCGCTGATCGACAAGGCGGCCTTTGACGCCATGCAGAAGGCGCTGAAGGAAGCCGCCGCCCATGGCGGCAAGGTGACCGGCGGCACCCGGGTCGAGGACGGGCACCCGGATGCCTATTACGTGCACCCGGCGCTGGTCGAGATGCCCAAGCAGGTGGCCCCTGTCACGGAAGAGACCTTCGCGCCGATCCTCTATGTGATGAAATATTCGGATTTCGACGCCGTGCTCGACGAGCACAATGCCGTGGGCGCAGGCCTGTCGTCGTCGATCTTCACCCGCGACCTGCAGGAATCCGAGCGTTTCCTGGGTGTCGACGGATCGGATTGCGGCATTGCCAATGTCAACATCGGTACCTCGGGCGCTGAGATCGGCGGTGCCTTTGGCGGCGAAAAGGAAACCGGCGGCGGCCGCGAGAGCGGCTCCGACGCATGGAAGGCCTATATGCGGCGCGCCACCAACACGGTGAACTATTCCAAGGCGCTGCCGCTCGCCCAGGGCGTGTCGTTCGACATCGACTGAGAACTTCGGGATTTTGATCGCCCGCATTGAAAGGCATCCCCGTTACGGGGATGCCGCACCGATCAGCTTCCAGCCGGCGGAAAACAGGCATTGAAAGCGGTGTCGACGATGGCCAGTTTGGCCGCCTGGACTGTCATGTATTCCTGGTAGAATGTATTCGACACCCACATCACCGAATGGCCGCGCTGGCCGAGCCAGCCGATGCTGCCGAGATTCTCGGCAGCGCGCAGCTTGCGGGCCAGATGGGTCCGCGAGAGCTTGAGCCATTTGGCGAAATCTCCGATCGAAACCACGCTGGTCGGAATCTGGTCCAGGCCGGCGTGATCGGGGTCGATGCCCGACATCAGCCAGTCCATGACGATGCCGCCATTGTTGAGCCAGATGAACAGCGAAAAGGTCTGGTTGGGTTCGCGCACCGGCTTGGAGGCAAGCAGGCCGTCCGCCACCAGAGGCTGCAGCCCGGCAACCATCTCGGGGTGTTCGAGGAACCTGGCCAAGCGGTCAGCGCCGTCGAGGCGATCCAGCGTCCGCAGATGGGCAAGGACCCAGCCGGTAAAGGTCTGCACGGTTGCCGCCGTCGGCTGCAAAGGGTGCGTACGGCCGTCGCCACCCGACACATACTCGGCGATGTGGTAGTGCAGCATCTCCTTGATGAAAGCGTCCGCCGTGTTGCGGCTGGCGACCGCATGCTGGTGCACGAACTCGATGAACCGCGATACCGTCAGTTCCTTGCGGCGGTCGTGCGGATCGCGCCTGAAATGCATGGCGAGGCCGACATGACCCATCAGCCAACGCTGCTGCGTGGCGAAAATGGAAGCCAGGCGAGGGCTCTCCTCATAGATTCGGATCAGCGCCAGGGACTGTTCCTGAACGTAGCGATGCAACGCCGGATGGCCGGCAATATCTTCCAATTTCAGCGCCATCCTCCTGGTGTTCCGGTTCAACTCCAAAAGCCGAGTTGCGCTCCACATTTTTCAGCCTTCCACGGCTGTGTCCAGAGGCACCAAATGCGAAGAGCAAGCCCAACCCGAACACGGGTCGGGCAACGACCGGTCCATGGTGGGATCCGCTAACCGATTGCCATGCCCTGGGAAGCGGGCCGGTACCGCTTGACGGGGATGGTGGAGAGTGGGTTACCGTGCCAAGCGCAATCGCGACAAGATCAGCCAGGTAATCCAGCTGCGCGAACCGCGCCGCGCGTCAGTCGTCTGCAGGGGCATTTCCAACTGGTGGCGGCATCTCTCGCCACCATACGCGATGAAACCGGCCGGCTTTGGCCGGCCGGTTGGTTCGATCGGGATCAGCCGCAGACGCGGACCTCTTCGATCACCCTGTGGTGGTGGCGCCAGTGCTTGACCAGTTCGATATGGCAGCGATGATGCCGGTGGTGGCGGCGATATTCGCCGTACCGGTATTCGCCATCGTCATACTGAACGTTCCGGTCGCCATCATACTGATTGTCGTAATAGCGATCCCGGTGGTGACGGCGAATAACGATCCCACTGTCGGAATTGTCATCCGGCAGATATCTGTCGTCGTCGTCGGACTGGATGGTCACGCTTGCCGCTTGCGTCGGCGCAGTGATCGCCGCTGTCGCGGCCAATGCCAACAGGGAAGCCAGAATCAACTTCTTCATCTCGTCCTCCTACACGTTCAAGACATGGTAACTCGCGGAAGAACCCGGCGTTCCGCTTAATTTTACACTCTTTGCGACGCGGGAGACATCAAGGCGTTATCGTCCACCCGCTCCAGGCGCACGAAGGCCGTCAGCGGCAGGTGGTCGGAGGCAACGCGTGAAAGCGGCGTGTCATGCGCGTCGATGGCGGCAATCATGCCATGCCGGTTGGCCATGATCCGGTCGAGCGCCAGCAGCGGCAGGTTCGACGGGAAGGTGGGGACCGCCGGCGGCTGCGGGCCGAACGTCGCATGCAGCGTGTTGAGAGCGGAGCGGTTGCCAAGCCGCCATTCGTTGAGGTCGCCGAGCAGCAGGGTCGGTCTTTCGTCCGGGCTGTTCATCAGGTCGAGCACGACGCGCGCCTGCTGGGAGCGCGAGCGGCGCAGCAGGCCAAGATGGGCGGCGATGATGCGCAGCGTCCGGCTTCCATCGAGGTCGATCTCCGCCACCACCGCGCCGCGCGGCTCCAGCCCCGGAAGCTTGATCTGGTGCACGTCGCGAACGACGCCCTTCTTGAACAGCAAGACGTTGCCATGCCAGCCATGGCCCTTGCCGGTAGCGGAAATCGGCACCGGAACCAGTCCGGTTTCCCGTTCGAGCCGGGGCAGGTCGAGAAGACCATCACGGTCGCCGAAGCGGTTGTCGGCTTCCTGCAGGGCAATGACATCCGGATCGATTTCGCGGATGACGCGGATGGTCCGGTCCGGATCGAACTTCCTGTCGACGCCGATGCATTTGTGGACATTGTAGGAGGCAACCAGCGTGCCGGTGGTGGCTGTCGTCTTGAGTGCGGCGGCGTTAGCTTTCTGCATCCGGCGGTCACGAAGGGACAGAAGCATGCTTGCCGGGAGGCTGCGTCCAATTCTGTGCATCTGTGCTGCTCGTTCTCGCTGGCTTCAATTCAGAAGCCGGATACAGTCAAAATAGGCAATTTCGGCGTATGTTCCATGACAGACGAGTTCCTCAAGCGCGCCTCCGCCTTAGAGATAGGGTGAACCGAGCCACAATGCCCGGTCGAACAGCCTGATAAGGAACGGCCGGGCTCGCAAGGCTTCCAGCGTTACCGGCACGGCGGAGGCAATCGCCGACCCGATCCGCGCCTCGATCTCGCTGGCAAAGCCGGCATCGAGCACCTCCAAGTCGATCTCGAAATTGAGCCGCAGCGATCGGGCGTCAAGATTGGAAGATCCGACATAGGCCCACGCGCCGTCGATCGAAAGCAGCTTCGAATGGTCGAATGGTCCCTCGGTTCGCCAGACACGGCAATAGTGTTTGAGCACCTGATCGAACTGCGCCATCATCGCGCGGTCGACGAGGAAGAGATTGTTCACCGCCGGCACCACGATGTCGATTTCGACCCCGCGCCTGCCGGCGGTGATCAGGGCGCTGATCAGTTCCCGATCCGGCAGGAAATAGGGCGACATCACGCGTATGGACTTGCGGGCGACCGAGAACGCACCGATCAGCAGCTTGTGGTTGGTCTCGTTGCTGGCATCCGGGCCGGAAGCGACTGCCCGCACCATCATCGGTGCGCCTGGCGATGGCGACAGCGGGGCAATGCGCCAGGCGTCGCCCTTCAGCGCCTCGTTGGTGGCGAAGCGCCAGTCTTCGGCGGCGACCGAAAAGAGGTCGGCGACGATCGGGCCGGTCACCCGGAAATGTGTGTCCCTGGCGCTGTTGGAGCCGGCGAATTCGGCGGAGAAGCCTTTTCGGATGTTCATGCCGCCGGTGAAGGCGGCGATGCCGTCCACCACCAGGATCTTCCGGTGGGTCCTCAGATTGGCGTAGGGCAGGCGCAGGCCCATGACGATGTTGCCGTTGAAGACGTCGGCGGGGATGTTGGCCTCGCGCAAATGCCCCAGGATGCTCGGCACCGAGTAGCGGGCGCCGACGGCATCGATCAGCACGCGGACGGTGACGCCGCGCCGGACGGCGCCGGCCAGCGCCTCGACGAAGAGCAGGCCGACGGCGTCATTGTCGAAAATATAGGTCTCGAGCAGGACGCTGCGCTCGGCGCCGTCGATTGCCGCGCACATGGCGGCATAGGCCTCGTCGCCGGTCTCCAGCACATCGATTGCGTTTCCAGGGTTGAGCGCGCGCCGCGCCACCCTGTCGCCGAGTGTCCGCAAGCCCGTGAACCGTTGCCCGTATCGCTCGACGATCAGGGCCTCTTCGACAGCGACGTCGCGCTCATGCTTGGCGGACACCACGCCGTCGGCAAACGGGCGCTGGGCGGTGATCGTGGCACGGCGGATGCGATTGATGCCGGCGACGGCGTAGATCAGCACGCCGAGGATCGGGGACAGCACCATCACGCCGACCCAGCCGGTGGCGGCGCGCACATCTTCCTTGGTCATGACGGCATGGACGATGCCGACCGTCGCCATCACCACGGAGATGATCGCCAGAATTTGCGGCCAGTGAGTCGCCAGGGTCGCCAACATGCCGAGACTATCCAGCGAGCGGTTGCAGAAGGCAATGCGGCCGGTCCTGCCGCGCATTCGCCGGATGGTGGCATGCGGCCCTGGCCGAAGGTTTCGACCAGCCGCAGAGATTGATGGGTAGAAGCTTCCCGACGGACCCTGTTCAGAAGGACAAACCTGACCTAGCGGAAGCATAGAGCCTGGCATCATCCTGTTCTGCTCAGAGCCTCCGAAGCCTCTTATGCTTTGGTGCGACCTCTATTGTATATCAGGATGAATGAACTTAATGATATGAACACTTTGATTGATGGCGAGGGGGGCGCCTAACGATGAAATTCAACTTCGATGAACCTCCCGGCGATGACGTAGTTGCCGACACGTCGGCAGAATGCCAACGCCAATTGCTGCCTCTCGTCCGCGAGATCGTCCAGGCGGCCGTCGCTGCCGGAT